>NZ_RQJK02000005.1:0-268768 GCF_022342325.2 Pseudomonas sp. AF32
GGGCACCTGCTGGAGAAAACCGAGTTCGGTGATGACGGCAGCCAGAGAATCACCCGTTACCAGCGCGACGCGACCGGGCGGCTGCAGATCAAGACCCTGCCTGACGGCCAAGCGATCACGTACCGCTACGACGGGCTGGGGCGGCTGGTGGATGTCGACGACGGCAGCGACCATCCCCTGGCCTTCGAATACGACGCCCAGGACCGGCTCATCACCGAACACCAGGGCTGGGGCACCCTGCGCTATGGCTACGACGCCTGCGGACGCCTCAACCACCTGCGCCTGCCGGACAACAGCCAGCTCGACTACCACCACGCCGAGGGTGGCGCGCTCACCGCCATCGACCTGAACGGCGCACGCCTCACCGAACACCGCTACCAGGCCGGCCGCGAACGGCAACGCCAACAAGGCCTGTTGCTCAGCCAGTACGACCACGATGAACAGGGCCGCCTCAAGGCCCACACCGTGCTGCAAAACCAGCAGTCACAGTTCTGGCGCGATTATGCCTACAGCGCCAAGGGCAATCTCGAAGCGATTACCGACAGCCAGCGGGGACGGCGCGGTTACCAGTACGACGAACTGGATCGCCTGATCCGCATCGACCCTTCCCACACCGAACCCCCGGAACACTTCGCCCACGACCCGGCCGGCAACCTGCTGATGCAGGACCGCCCCGGCCCGACCACCCTCAAGGGCAATCGTCTGCTGATGGAGGGCGACCGCCATTATAACTACGACGCCTTCGGCAACCTGATCCGCGAACGCCGGGGCACGGTCCAGGCCCTGATCACCGAATACCGCTACGACAGCCAACACCGCCTGATCGGCGTCACCTCAGCGGACGGTCGCGAAACGTCCTACCGCTACGATGCCTTCGGCCGACGCATCAGCAAGACCGTGGATGGCTTGACCACGGAATTTTTCTGGCAGGGCGACCAACTCGTCGCCGAAAGCAGCAAACGCCACCACCGCAGCTACCTCTACGAACCGGGCACCTTCCGCCCCTTGGTAATGCTCGACGGCAAAGGCCTGAACACCTGCCCGTTCTACTACCACCTCGACCACCTGGGCACGCCCCAGGAACTGACCAACTACGGCGGCCAGATCGTCTGGTCGGCGCGCTACCACGGCTACGGCAAGGTCCGCGAGATCCAACACGGCGGCGGCGAGCGCTTGGACCAACCGCTGCGTTTCCAGGGCCAATACCATGACCTGGAAAGCGGCCTGCACTACAACCGCCACCGCTACTACAATCCGGAAACGGGCCGCTACCTGACGCCTGATCCGAGCAAACTGGCGGGTGGGCTCAATGGGTACCGGTACACCCTGAACCCGACGGGATGGGTGGATCCGTTGGGGTTGGTGGATTGTCCGGGGAAGGGTGGGTGTAGGCCGGCGGTTGGAGAGCAGGATCCGGCGGCGAAGGCTCAGGTGGATGAGGGGGAACCGCGGCTGCCTAAGCCAACCGTAGAAGAGTTGGCGGAGCAAGAAGTCAGACGTTTAGATCGGGAGCAGGGCATGCATATGGTCAGTAAACATAGCTTGGCGGTTTCCGATGAAGCCTGGAAGCAACGGGCAATTGACGGTACGGATCCCTCTACTGGCGTAACGCCTCGAAGTGAGAGAGGAAATCCAAGTTCAAGGTTCGCTAGCTGGGAAATGCAGCTCAAAGCTTACAATCTTGCAATTAGTCGTAAGGAAAATGGTCTCTCACCTTTTACGGGGCGGGATCCGAACAATAATCATGTTGTTAGAATGGATCTGCCAGGAGCAGGTGAGGGTTATATTCCAAATAGAAGAGATCCATCAAATCCAACACTTGTGACAATGGATAAATTTGAAATGAAATTCGATCCGGATACAGAGATTCCGTTTACGCTATATCCAATTAGGTAGGTGTGAAGATGTATATTGATCCTGGTACTGGGCTTCCATATGTACCGACGCCATCCTATTTTTTAGGATGTTTTGATATTTATGATCGGGAGGAAACTTTAGGTGTAGAGCTTGATAAATTTGATCCCAATGACGTATCAGATAGAGAGAAGCTGATTACTAACTACTCGTTGAAGGTAAGGCGGTCCTATCGGGAACGGTTTTTATTGTATAAGTGTTTAGAAGAAGCGCTCTTGGATGATAGCTATGATTTTCATGCATTGCTGAAGCACGACCCTGAAGAGTATTCATCATTCCCTGATGGTTGGGAGGAAATGGACGATCCTCGCGCTTTTTTTGCGGACATATATAGGTTAGCTAGCGATGTCTGGAACGACGATATCCGCAAGGCTGAAGCTGAAGACAGATCTACTTGGAATTACATATAGAAGCACTTCGCTCTCTGGCACTAAAAGGCCCTACATAGTGGCAAATGGTGTGTTTTGGAATATGGCACGTATTTTAATGGGGATGTAAAGGGCAGCGTTAATTTATGCGGGTGCTATTGGCTTGCCTCAAGGGTTACCAGCTAAAAGCTGGCGTGAATTTATAAAATAAAAGTGGTGATGTGAAAAAATCTAATAGGTATGGCTCGTTTCTCCCTGATGAAAATTCATCAGAAAACGTAACCGAAAAAGTAGAGCTTCCCAAGGAGAGGAGGTGGAACGCTAATTGCTCTACAAAGTTCAACAGTTTTAGAATGCAGCATCAAGCAATGCATGAGGCGCTAAGTCGGGAGGCTCGAAAACTTCCACGATTTACGGGTGAGGACAGAAGAGGTAATCCAGTCGTGCGTATGTATATGCCAAATGTTGGGCAAGGGTATGTGCCAAATGTCAATGATTGGCAAAACCCGATATTTCAAAGCGAAATTAATGTGTTCGAAGTCAGGTTCGATTATGAAACACTACGTCCGGTCACCGCTTATCCAGTAGGAGGATTCGATGTTGATGCATCCGTTTCTTGAGCGTCCATATGAGCCTCAGCTAGATCATTTTCTGGGTGGGTTCGAGATATATGATTGCGAAGAGGGGCTGGGCGAGGAATTGTTGAGATATGATCTAGAATGTGTTGAGGATCGGAAAGAGTTGATTTACAGGTATGTTATTCATCGTTTCAGAAATTTAAGCTATCGACATAAATTTGTTTTTTTTCGTGTGCTAGCAATAGCTCTTGATGATCCTGAGTATGACTTCCGTGAAGTGTTTGAACACGACGTGGTTTCACATTCATCTCTTCCGCCTGGGTGGGACAAGATGAAAGATTGCAGGATCTTTTTTGAGGATATTTATAGATATTTAGCAAAAGAATGGAGTGACGATCTCTACAAGGCCAGCCAAGAAGATCCATTGACATGGTAGCTTGGATATAGTTATTCGCGAACTAGAAAAATCTTGTAAACAAGATATTTCTAGTTCGAAGGTGCGTAGTCCCTCGTCTACCTCACCTCAACAATATCCAAAACCCGATTCGCCAACAGTTCACTCAACTCAATCACCTGCTGAATCCCAAGCGCAACATGCCGCCGCGAACCCTCAAGATCGAACGCCAAATCACTGATCATTGCGTTCGCCGAAGCCAGATTTTCACTGAGACTCGCAAGCAAACACTCTGAATCCACATCAGAAGCAATGCGAAAAATGCTATTGGGATTGTCGGATGTTTCGTCCTTGGCCTTGGGTTTCAGATAGAAGTCCAAGGCACGCGTAGCCGCGTCGTCGAGTTTCTTGTTGCGGGCCGATTGAGCGTGAGCGCGGGATGTGGTGTCGTCAACCGCTGGGGGATTTGGAGTAACTTTTGCCATGTCCTTAGGTTCCTGTAAGTGATGCTGGCACCACCTCGCGACTAAACGAGAGGGCGGCAGCTGTACGCAGGTTAGTCGACCGGTGAACCTAAGAATCCCGGCGCGCCCGAGGGCGCCCTGCGCACAGCCACCATCAATACAGGAACAGCAAAGCCTGTGCGACAGGGACCTGATACACCTTAGGTTGAGACGGGCGACTAAACCCGATCACTGATGAGCAGTGACAGGGCTCAAACTACCGACGCGGCCCAAAGCGCACAAGCCGGCGGATTCTGGCGTAGTTGTAGGTAATGGCGCAAGACGATGTCGGCACCTACCTCCGCTCAACTCACCGCCCCCTCCACCGGCTCAGCCTCCACCAAATACAAACTCCCCCCCAAAATTTCCTTCGCATGATGCTTAGCCTGCGAAGCCAGTTCCGCCAACTGGCTCGCATCCAGTTCCTCGCAAGCGTCCGGTCGCAAATGCACCACCCCGATCGACAACGACAGCAATCCGAACTCCTGGCGAACGCCCTGTCGATTCAATGCGGTAAAGCAGCCGGCCTCGAGGTGCTCAGGCCGATAGAACCGGCGGCAGTAGGTCTGGAAGTCGCTCAATAACTGATTCAGGCGCTTGCGCCAGTCTTCCGGGCCGAGGACCAGCAGGAAGTCGTCGCCGCCGATGTGACCGACGAAGTCGCGGCTGGGGTCGATACGTTCGTTCAGGCACTGGGCCAGGCAGAGCAGGACTTCGTCGCCCCGGCCGTAGCCATAGATGTCATTGAAGGGTTTGAAGCTGTCGATGTCGACGTAGCAGATTACCGCTTCCTGCCGTTGTTGCAGCAGGCGCGTCAGGCATTGTTGGATCGGGACGTTACCCGGCAGCAGGGTCAGCGGGTTGGCGTAGCGGGCTTGTTGGATTTTCAGCTCGGTGATGAGCTTGAGCACGTCGATCACGCGACCCAGCCCCAGGTACCCCCCGTTGAGGGTGATGATGAAGTCTTCTTCGATGCGTTGCCGGGCGCGGCTGGTGATGAGGCGGCTGACCTGTTGCAACGATTGATTGAGTTCCACCGCCAGGAAGTCATCGCTCATCAGGCGGCTGATGGGTTTGCGGGCGAACAGGTCGGTGGCGAAGGGCTTGAGCAGCGCATCGGAGAGCGAGTGGCGGTGGACGATACCGCAGGGGCGGTCCTGGTTGTCCAGCACGGCCAGAGAGTTGAGGTTGGCCTGGCGCCGGAAAGCGTCGAGCACGGTGGCCGTGGGGGTGTCATGGGCCACGGCCGGTTGTTCGTTGAGCAGGGCGCCGAGGTCGTTGACCTCGTCGTTCAATGACACCACGCCGCTGTCCTGCCTGGGCATCAGCGCCCTGGCGTCTCGGGACGGTTGTTCCTGGGGGCGGGCCAGCAAGTATCCCTGGACCAGGTCGACGCCCATCTCCATCAGCACCGCCAGTTCCTCCGGCAGCTCGATGCCTTCGGCGATCACCTGGGACCGCGAGGTACGGGCGATTTTCAGAATCGAACCGACGAACTCGCGCTTGAGAGCGTCCTGGTGAATGCCATCGATGAAATGCCGGTCGATTTTCACGTAGTCGGGACGAAGTTCTGACCACAGCCGCAGGCTGGAATACCCGGCGCCAAGGTCGTCCAGGGCAATGGAGAAGCCCATTGCGCGGTAATGATGCAGGGCGTTTTGCAGCAGTTGGAAGTCGTCGATCGGGGTCTGTTCGGTCAGCTCGATCACCACCTGACTGGGCGGTATGCCGAAATCCTGCAACAGTTGCAGCGTGCGGCCGGTCTGGTGCGCCGACTCCAGCAAGGATTCGGGCGAGACGTTGAGGAACAACTTGCCCGGCAGGTTCTGCTCGTTGAAACGTTGGCAGGCGCTGCGCCGACAGGCCAGTTCCAATTCACTGAGGCGTCCGGCCTGGCGGGCCACGGAAAGCAGTGCAATGGGGGAGTGCAGAGGGCTGTTGGACGGTCCTCGGGTCAGCGCTTCGTAACCCAGGATACGCCGTTCGGAAAGGCAGACGATTGGTTGGAACAGGCTGTGCAAACCGCTTTGAGCCAGAATTGAACTCAAGGCACCCAGCTGTTCGGTCGTGGTCATGGCAATCTCTGGCGATAAAAAAAGGACGGGGCACCGCCTCAGGGGGCGCCCCGTCCTGTATTTCACGACAGAATGATGTCAGTTTGATGACGCTCCGAGGAGCGGTAGCATTAAATGGCTATCATCCTCAGTGCTTGGCAACCGCCGTATTGAGTTTCAGGTAATCCAACAGAATCCGACCGGTCTCGCTCAAGTAGGCGTCATCTTCCGGCTTGGTTTTTTCCGGTTCGGTGATGAGGTCTTCGTCCTCTTTTTTCAGCTCCTTGAGCGGTTCTTCACCCTTGGCCTTGCGTCGCAGGTTTTCCATCGCCAGTTGCTTGGCCTCGATGTCGGCATGCTGCGCGCGACGGTCGGCTTCGTTGAGGGTGACGGTCTTCTCGGTCATCAGCTTCTGCGCCAGGGCCAGCTTGTCGCGGATGAACACGAACTCCGCGTCCTGGGCCGTACGGGCGTCATGCTCGGACTTGAGTTGGGCCAGGAACGGTTTGAAAGGGTCCGCGGCCGGTTTGATCGCAGGGCGGATGGTGTCCCATGGCATGGCTTCGGGCAGGGCGCTTTCACCGATTTCCTTGGTGTCGATGATCGACGGGTAATCGATGTCAGGCAGCACGCCCTGGTGCTGGGTGCTCTGGCCGGACACCCGGTAGAACTTGGCCAGGGTCAGCTTCAGTTCGCCGTGGTTGAGCGGCTGGATAGTCTGCACCGTGCCTTTGCCGAAGGTCTGGCCGCCAATGATCAGCGCCCGGTGATAGTCCTGCATGGCGCCGGCAAAAATTTCCGAGGCCGAAGCCGACAGACGATTGACCAGCAAGGCCATCGGCCCTTTGTAGAAGGCCCCCGGATTCTCGTCTTCCAGCACGTCCACACGGCCGTCGGCATTACGCACGAGCACCGTCGGGCCCTTGTCGATGAACAGGCTGGTCAGTTCGGTGGCTTCCTGCAAGGAACCACCGCCGTTGTTGCGCAAATCGATGACTACGCCGTCGACCTTTTCCTTCTGCAGTTCGGTCAGCAGTTTCTTGACGTCGCGAGTGGTGCTCTTATAGTCCGGATCACCGGCGCGGAATGCTTTGAAGTCCAGGTAGAAGGCCGGGATCTCGATGATGCCGAGCTTGTAGTCCCTGCCATCCTGCTTCAGGTTCAGGACCGATTTCTTGGCCGCCTGTTCTTCGAGCTTCACCGCTTCACGAGTGATGGACACGATCTTGCTGGTCTGGTCGTTCGGCGCATTGCTGGCTGGAATGATTTCCAGGCGCACCACCGAGCCTTTCGGACCACGGATCAGCTTGACCACTTCGTCCAGGCGCCAGCCGACCACGTCGACCATTTCCTTGTTGCCCTGAGCGACGCCGATGATCTTGTCCGCCGGGCCGACCTGTTTGGTCTTGTCGGCAGGTCCAGCCGGGACCAGTCGCACGATCTTGACCTGATCGTTGTCGCTCTGCAGCACCGCGCCGATGCCTTCCAGGGACAGGCTCATGTTGATGTCGAAGTTTTCCGCGTTATCCGGCGACAGATAGTTGGTGTGCGGGTCGTAGGACATGGCGAAGGTGTTGATGTACGCCTGGAAGATGTCTTCGGCGCGGGTCTGGTCCAGGCGGGCCAACTGGTTCTTGTAGCGCTTGGTCAGGGTTTCCTGGATCTGCTTGGGATCCTTGCCGGCGATCTTCATGCGCAGCACTTCGTCCTTGACGCGTTTGCGCCACAGGTCGTCGAGCTCGGCAGTGCTTTTGAGCCAAGGGGCATCCTTGCGGTCGACCAGCAGGGTTTCCTTGGTGTTGAAGTCGATTTTATCGACGCCTTTGTTCAGCTCGGCGAGGGCGTAGTCCAGACGCGCCTTCACACGATCCAGGTAGCGCTTGTAGATGATGAACCCGGCGTTCAGGTCGCCGCTCTTGAGGAAATCGTCGAACTGGGTCTTCCACTTGTCGAATTCAGCGATGTCGCTCGCCAGGAAATAACTGCGCGAGGGATCGAGGAGCTTCAAGTAGCTGTCGTAGATGATGACGGAGCGTGCATCATCGAGCGGCGGCTTGCTGTAGTGATGGCGCTTGAGCAACTCAACGACGTTAAGGCTGGCAATGACCTCGTCGCGATCGGGTTGAAGCTTGTCCCAGCTGTTGGCTGCGAACGTATCGCTCGACAGTGGCAACAGGCCTAGGCCAATGACAAGCGCGAGGGCGGTACTGGGGAACAGGTGCTTCATACTGATTCGACGCAAGGACAATTGATAACGCATATTAGGCCGTCTTTGAAGTCGCCGGTTCCATGTGGCCCGGGCGCATAATGCAAGAAAGCCCGGTGTAACAGCAGCGGGCCCAGTCGAGACTCACTATGGAGGCACCGTGAAAGCATTGCAAGGCGTTGAAGGCCAAGTGGTATGGGCTGATGAACCAAGTCCTGCGTGTGATGCAGGGCAAGTTCGCATCCGTGTGGCGGCGGCAGGCCTTAATCGGGCCGATTTGTTGCAAAAAGCCGGGTTGTATCCGCCGCCGCCCGGTGCCAGCCAAGTGCTCGGGTTGGAATGTTCCGGGGTGATCAGCGAAGTCGGGCCGGGCTCGTCCTGGCAGGTAGGCGACCGCGTTTGCGCCTTGCTCGCCGGGGGCGCAATGGCTGAGGAAGTGGTGGTCGATGGCCGGCATGTGCTGCCGGTGCCAGAAGGGTTGTCATTGGCTGAAGCCGCCGCGCTGCCTGAGGTCTACAGCACGGCATGGCTGAATCTGTTTCAGCTGGCTGCGCTCAAGCCGGGCGAGAAAGTGCTCCTGCACGCCGGAGCCAGTGGCGTTGGATCGGCCGCCATCCAGCTGTGCAAGGCGTTCGGCAACCCGTGCTGGGTCAGCGTCGGTTCGGCTGACCGGCTGGCTTATTGCCAAGCGTTGGGGGCCCAGGGTGGCGTGGTGCGCACCGAAGACATCGAGCAATTGGAGGCCTTCGGTCCCTTCGATGTGATCCTCGACCCAGTGGGCGCCAGCTACGCCCGGCTCAACGTGAAACTTTTGTCAGTTGACGGGCGCTGGGTGTTGATCGGTCTGATGGGCGGGCGGGAAACCCAGCTGGACCTGGCGAAGATCCTCGCCAAGCGGATCCAGTTGCTGGGCTCGACCTTGCGCAGCCGTGACGATGCGTTCAAGGCCGATCTGCTGCGTGACCTGGGCGAGCAGGTGTGGCCGTTGTTTGCCGATAAACGTCTGAACCCGCAGTTGGCCGAGACCTTTGCGGTAAAAGATGCCGGGGCGGCATTTGACAGGCTGGCCAGCAACCAGGTCTCGGGTAAGTTGGTATTGTTGATCGATGAAAGTTTGAGCTGATTAAAGTGGTATCTGATCCTCATGACCGTCCCGGCGGCCATGAGGATCAACCCTCGACGACCGCTCTTGGAGGCCGCGCTGCTGCATCCCGTTACCGACCAGGCGAGGCAATATTGATTCTCAGGACTTGCGAGAACATGCGTTGCTCGCTGCTGTTGTTACGGACTATCGAATAATTGACCAGCACTGTTTTTCCGCTGTTTTCGGTGATCCATGTGTCGGGGATATTGAATACGTTGGCCTGGCCAGGGGTCATGCTCTGTGATTCGGTGTCGTGCGTCATGACACCGGTCCAACGCGCCCTGATGGAGTAGCCGGTCAGGCTGTCATTGTCCACGGTCACCTGGGAGGCTGAATACCTTGGAGGCGGTAACGGATGAACCGTTTGCGGGTCGATATGCAGCGTCAATCGCGATGACTCTATCGTTTCCCCGATACCTTTCTCTTTGACCGAATAGCCGACCTCAACGGATCGACCGATATTGTCAACGACCTCCAGTCGAGGAACCGGAATCAGCCTTTTTCCGGGAGGATCGCCCACTTCGATAATTGGGCTGTTGTAGTTGACCCGACCGTGCCAGCGCACCCTGATGGTATCGGTGGCATGCATATCGGTGTAGTGAGGGACTTCGACATCCACATGAGCGTCAGTGTAGATGTCGCTCATTTTCAGATGATCGCCTGCGGTGTTATAGGTTTTGGGTACCTTGGGTTTGATTTTTCCAGGTAGCTCGGGCAGCACGGCCTGGTCAGCGGCGTTATAAACGAACGTGGCGTCCTCCGAGGCGGTGGTCGGCAAGGTAAGACTAATGATGGGCACGACAATTCCGCCGGTTCGTTCATAGTATTTCCGTTGGTCGATTTGTGCGTTCTCCAGACCTGGACCGATATAAAAGAAGGCTTGAATCGGTAATGTCCCTGGCTGATTTTCAGGCCAGGCTTTGATTCGTAATTCGTTATGATCGGCTAAAGCCTCAGTGGGGATTAGCGAACGAACCCGAATGGCCTGATTGAAGGCTTGGACTGCCTCAGCATCCAGGCTGTTCGTTACCATAAAGGCGCAGGAGTGGGCAGTTTTATATGGCGTGGCTGTTTGATAATGAGCCACCCATTGCTCGGCTGTGACGATGCTCTGTTCACGACAAGGTATGCTGTCAGGAAATACTCTAGGCGGAACAATACTGTCCCTGCAACCATATTGCCCTGCCGCATCCCGATAGAAAGTAGCGCCGTCGAGTGGGAAATAACAGATGATTTCCGGCCTGCTTTTGTCGGGAGGCGCATTCAGGTAAGGATAGAAGATAAGGCCGTTGCCGCCATACCAAGGTACACGAACGAATTTTGCATCCGCTCTCAAGTAGGAAAAAGAAACTGCATCGGTCTTTTTGGAAAAGTCGCTGTGGTCCCAAGGGTCATAATTGTCGCTGGTTTTTGTAATTCGTAGTATCACCCCTGAACAGAGAAAGGCCGGTGTAGTTGGCGCTCCGCAGTCGGCGGCAGTATTTTGATAAGCCGCCGTCAGGTTTCTGGCTGTTTCTTCGCCGCTACTTGGATAAGTTGGGCTGTCCAGGGTGTTTGATTGATGGGGAGGAAGTTGTGCGCAGCCATAAAATAAAAAGAGTGTAAGCGCTGCGAGCAAAAATTTTATTGCCCGAGATAAAGATAACTTTTCGTTGGATGTGCTTGTTCATGTTGCGCTTCTGCCGTAAAGAGGAGGCTCAGAGTGAACGAAGCGTTATTACCAACGAATCACGACTTGACGTCTACTGTCAGAAATAACAGGCACCATCCGTCGGATAAGATAGATGACCTGTAAAGTCTGACAGTAGACGCCCCGATTAAAACTTTCCTAAATGGGGCCTGGGGTGGCTGGGTGTAGCACTCTTATCATTCTCCACCAGCAGCAGAGGTGTCGTGATGGCTACCAGAGAGCTCCGCCTGTCTATGGCAGAAGTCGAGACCAGCAATAAATCACCTGAAGTTGTTGTCGAGTTCTACCTCGATAATGCACTTCAATTCGCCACGTTTGTTTCTTCGTCGGTAAAAGATGGCGCCTACGATACGGTGCACGTCAAGGCTGATGCCGATGACGATGGCGACCTGGACACGCAGGACGAAACGATTCTCCTGGAGCTTGCCACTGCCTTTTCCAGATTCAAATAACGATGCCGCCATTTGCACGGGCCTGTGGGAGCAAGGCTTGCCCGCGATGCGGCGTCCATGAACTGGCCGGTTAGCGAGGCATTTCTACCTCGAACAAACCTGGCTCTCGCAGAACATGCCTCCTTCCAGAGCGATGGCAATGAAAAAACTGTCACTGAGTGTCGTGGGCATCGCGCTGCTGCTGGGATGCAGTACGCCTTCAAGGCAGTTGCATACGAACGATGCCGATGCGCTGGGCGCGCAAACAGCGATCGATCTGACCACTCGTTATCATAAAAAAGTGCTCGCTTGCGACTCCGCTCGGCCAGCTTATTTGTGCTCGGGCATCATGCTCAGGGGAACGGTTGCATCGGAATCATTCTTCCCTTGGAACCCAAGTCCGCTGTCGGTCAACAGTGGCGGCGTGTCATTCTCGTTTCTTCGAGAGGATGCGAAATACATCCGCCTGAGCTATGGCTATGCCAATGGCTTTATCTTCCGGCCTTATCTTGATTCCGTACGGGCAGCCGTCCAGCCAGACGTATTGTGTTCCTTTCCTGTGGATAGCTGGACGCTGGACAGAGACGAGAAAGGTTGCGGACAGTATCAGGCATTTCCTGGCAGTAGTCGGGAATGCCAATCCCAGGGGATTACCACTGCTGCGCAATGGCTGGCGCACTATCAATCTGTGCCGTCGCAACAACGCCCACCGCATCAATGCGGCTTCAATGTTCGCGAGGTCCTTGGTGGTGCTGCGGCAAGTGCGTTCCACGCCAGCCTCGAAGCACGGGCGCTGGGTTATGACGATACGAGTATGCGCCTGTCCAGAATGAACTGCGCTTAGCCACTTGGGCCCAGAATATTGGTGGTGACCTACCTGTCGAAGCCCTTTTTTACACGTCCGGCGGGCTGACCGGCGCACAAACTGACCAGCGAAATTTTTACCTTGAAACCCACAAATGGGTTCCGATTATCGCTTTGACATTGCCAGCGGCACCGACGGGGAACGCGACGTTTGCCTATCGCAGCACCGATCAGGCTTTTTTCCCGGGGGGACCGCTTTCAGTGGGGCAAGCGCCGATGGCGCTGAACGGTTTCAGGATCTTCGCATCGTGGCCGCAGACCGGGGGCGATGCCATGGACAACGCGCTGACTCGCAGGGCTGTGGGGGGGACACCGCCGTACCGGTATGTGTCCAGCAATCCCCAGGTAGCATCGGTCACTCCCGGCGGCAAGGTGACAGGCATAAGGCGAGGCAACACGGTCGTTACCGTATCTGACTCGAGCACGCCGGCACAGTCATTAACCTACCCCGTGCAGGTGAGCAATACCTGGCTGTTGGGCGTCGTGCAGCCAGGCACTTTCAGTGGGGTCGCGGACTTTCATCGCTGGCTGATCGCATCGGGGGGATTCGTGATCAACAGCAGCGGGCAATTTCAGAATCTCGAGCGCCTGTATGCACAGCCTTTTCCCCTTCCCCGTGGCAGATATTGGCTGGGCGAGCATGGCGGCGCTTGCCCGGCGGGCTATTACACCTACTACCATGCGGAACAGACCAATGCGCTCGCCTGCGCCCTGCCTGGAGAGCCAAGCGTAACCGGCGCGCTGTATGTAATACCTCATTGAGCTGTGGTAGTGCCTGAATCGCCAGCTATTTCCATTGGTGAATCGGCCATCCGGCTTTCTCTGCCTGTTCACGCAACATCGGGTCCGGGTTCACCACATGCGGATGATCCACTCGCAGCAATAACGGCAAATCATTGCGGGAGTCCGAGTAAAAACTCGCGCCTTCCAGGTTTTCTTCCTCGGCATCCAGCCAGTCCAACAATCGAGTGATCTTCCCTTCACGGTAAGTCAGGGTGCCTACGGTCTTGCCGCTGTACACGCCGTTGACCACTTCGAGGTCGATGGCCAGGATCTCGTCGATGCCCAGGCGTTCGGCAATCGGTTTGACCAGGTGGGTACCCGAGGCCGAGATCACCAGGATCCGGTCGCCGGCCTTGCGGTGTTCGGCGATGGCCTTGGTGGCGTCGCTGAAAATGATCGGTTCGATGAAGTCCTCTACCCACGGCGTCACCAAGTGTTCGATTTCTTCCGGCGTGCGACCGATCATCGGTTCAAGGCTGAAGTCCATGTACTCTTCCATGCGCAGCTTGCCGTGGCTGTAGGCGTCCATCAGCTCGTTGTTGCGGCGCATGAACGACTCGGGATCAACCCACCCCAGGCGCCCCATCTGCTCGCTCCAGAGGGTGGCGCAATCGCCGTGGATCAGGGTTTCGTCCAGATCAAAAATTGCCAGGGCCATCAGCGTGTTTCCCTTTTCAAGTCAGCTTCAACATCAACAAAGCCATCAGGCTACCTCACACAGCGCCGAAGGATCGATGGAAAGTGTCAGTCGGGCACCGTCGGGATGCAGGTCGGCGGCCGAGCGATTGAGCACGTCCACTACCAACTCCACGCCACGGGCCTCGACCCGGTAGCGGATCACGTTGCCCAACAGGCTGTGGCTGCGGATCAGTGCATCGGCCTCGCCGTTGCGGTTCAGCTCGATGGCTTCGGGGCGAATCGCGATGCGACTGCTTACCGGCCGTTGCAGCAGCCGGGTGGCGCTCTCGGCATCCAGCAGGTTGTAGTTGCCGATGAAGCCGGCAGCAAAGACATCGACGGGGGCAGTGTAAAGCGTCTCGGCATCGCCACTCTGTACGATTTTTCCCTGGTTCATCAGGAAAATCCGATCAGACATGGTCAGGGCTTCTTCCTGGTCATGTGTGACGAAAATCGTGGTCAGGCCCAGTTCGCGCTGGATCTGACGGATCTGTTCGCGCAGGTGTTTGCGAATGCGTGCATCCAGTGCCGACAACGGCTCGTCCAGCAGTAACAGGCGCGGCCGGGTCACCAGGGAGCGGGCAAGAGCGACGCGCTGGCATTGCCCGCCGGAGAGTTGATGAGGATAGCGAGCTGCAAACTCATGTAACTCCACCAGGCGCAGGATTTCCGATACCCGCTGGCGGCTGTCCTCGGCCTGGATCTTCTGCATGCGCAGGCCAAACGCAACGTTCTGTTCGACGGTCATATTGGGGAACAGGGCGTAACTCTGGAACACCATGCCGATGCCGCGCTTTTGCGGGCTCAGGGGAACGATGTCCTGGCCGTCCAGCAGGATCTGGCCGGCATCCACCGCCGTCAGACCGGCGATGCAGCGCAGCAGCGTGGATTTGCCGCAGCCGGAGGGGCCGAGGAGAGTGACGAATTCGCCCTTGCCGATCTCGCAGTTGATATCGCTGAACACCGGCGTGCCGCCGTAGGTCTTTTGCAGGTGTTGGACGCTGACGTAGCTCATTGGCTTTTGTCCTTGTTCAAGATGTTGGCCGCCCAGGTCAGGACCAGTACGAAGAAGAAATAGGAAATCACCAGTGCGCTGGTGAAATGGCCACTGCTGTTGCGCATGTTGTTCAGGTAGACCTGCAGGGTTTCATAGCGGGTGCCCACCAGGATGTTGGCGAACACGAACTCGCCGAACAGGAACGAGAACGACAGCAGCAACGCCACCATCAGGCCCTTGCGCAGGTTTGGCAGCACCACCAGCAAGGCTGCCTGGAACGTACTGGCGCCGAGCAGTTGGGCGGCATCCATCAGGTCACGCAGGTTGATGGCTTGCAGGTTATTGGTGATGGCCCGGTACATGAACGGCAGGGCGACGGTGAAGTAGCAGCCGATCAGGATCCACGGCGTGCCCACCATCGCCAGCGGCCCGGAACCGTAGAGTTGCAGCAAACCCACCGACGACACCACCGGCGGTACGGCGAAGGGTAGCAGGATCAGGATGTTCATCAGCGCGTCGAGTTTCGGGAAGTGGTAATGCACCACGAACAGCAGCGGCAGGATCAGCACCACCGAGAGCACCAGCGCTCCGACGCACACCACCAGTGATTGACCGAAGGCCGCCAGGAAACGCGGATCGCTCCACAGCTGCACATACCATTTGAAGGTAAAGCCGCTAGGCAACACGGTGGCCGACCAACTGCTGGCGATGGAGTAGATCAGCGTACCGACCAGGGGCAGCAGCAGGACAGCAAACAGCAGGTATACCACCGTCCGATGATAGAGCCCGGCAGGCCCCGATTCAGCGCGCGACATGGTAGCTCCTCTTGAGCAGCAACTGATGGATGACGGTCACCAGGGTCATCAGCGCCACCAGCACCACGGCCAGGGCGCTTGCCATGTTCGGGTCCAGGGAAATGTCCCCGGACACCATGGCGGCGATGCGAATCGGCAGGACGTTGAAGTTACCGGTGGTCAGCGCATAGACCGTGGCGTAGGCGCCGAGGGCGTTGGCCAGCAGGATCACGAAGGTGCCCAACAGCGCCGGGGTGAGCACCGGCAGACCGATGTGCCGCCAGAACTGCCAGCCGCTGGCCCCCAGCAATGCAGCCGATTCGCGCCAGTCTTCACGTAGCGCATCGAAGGCCGGATAGAGCAGCAACACGCCCAGGGGAATCTGGAAGTAGGTGTAGAGAATGATCAGACCGGTTTTCGAGTACAGGTTGAAATCCTCGATGATCCCGGCCTGTTTGAGCATGAGGGTGATGCTGCCGTTGAACCCCAGCAGAATGATGAAGGCGAAGGCCAGGGGTACACCGGCGAAGTTACTGGTCATGTTGGCGAAGGCGGTGACGAAGTTGCGTAGCCGCGAATCGACCCGGCGCAGCGAGTAGCTGCCGAGCACGGCGATGATGATGCCGAATACGCTGGACCAGAAGCTGATCTCCAGGCTGTGCTGGATCGCCTGGCGATAGAACTTCGAGTTGATGATCTTGCTGAAATTGGCCAGACCCCAACCGAATTCTTCCGACTCCAGGCTGTTGATCAACACCCAGAGCAGCGGTGCGATCTGGAACACGATAAAGAAAATCGCGAAGGGCACCAGGCACAACGCTGCCAGCCATTTGCCGCGGGTCATGGCATTCACTTGAGCAACTCCTGGCAATACGGTTTGTCGTGGTCGACGCCCAGCAACTGGCAAATGGTGCCGCACAGCTCGATCTGGCGAGGGGCCACGCCCGGGTCGAGGCTGAAGCCGTCGCCCAGGACAAACAACGGTACTTCCCGTTCTTCGGTCAGCAAGCCGTTGTGGGAGCGATCGTTGTTCATACCGTGGTCGGCGGTCACCAGTACCTGATAGCCGGCGTCGAGCCAGGCTTGCAGGTAAACCGCCAGGTTGATGTCGGCCGAGCGGGCGCTGTTGCGGTATTGCGGGGTGTCGAGGCCGTGTTGATGGCCGGCGTCGTCGATGTTCATCGGATGCACCAGCAGGAAGTTGGGCGTGTAGCGCTGGCGCAGATGCTCGGCATCGGCGAACAGGTGGGAATCGGGATAATGGTCGTTCCAGTAAAAATGCCCGTACTGGATCGGCAGGTCGGGATTGTCGGTATGCCGGTCGCGAGCCGATATGAACGGCGAGGCGTTGTACAGTTCGCTGATCCAGTGATAGGCCGCCGCTGCCGTGATCAATCCGGCGTCGGTGGCGTAGTGGAAAATGCTGCGCTGGTTCGACAGGCGCGAGACGTTGTTGTGCACGATCCCGCTGTCGATGGGCCCGACACCGGTAAGGATGCATTCGTAAAGAGGGCGGGACAGGGCGGGCAGTTCACATTCCAGTTTGTAGAGCGCCGCGCGTCCTGCGCTGACATATGCCTGCAGATGCCCCATGGCATGCCGCGCGACTTCGTAATTGAGGCCGTCGAGCACCACCAGGATGACATTGTGCTTCATAGGGACCGGGACTCCGGACAGGAACCAAAGATCTCGGACTCATCGCAGCCCCTGTGGGAGCGAGCCTGCTCGCGATAGCGCAGTGTCAGTCGACTTCAATGTTGAAAAGTAGACCGCTATCGCGAGCAGGCTCGCTCCCACAATGGGATCTCCGTTGGATATCCGAGCGGGGCTGACTGCCGCCTCACTTCATCTCGACGATCACGGTTTCCTGCCAATCCTGCGGCAGCTTCTTGGACGTCTTCTCCCACGCATCCGCGTCCTTGATCGGCGTCACATGCTTGTACTGTTCGTTGGGCAGCAGCTTGGCCTTGACCTCTTCAGGCAGTTTCAGGTGTTCGGCGCGGATCGGACGGGCGTTGCCCTTGGCCAGGTTGATCTGACCGGCGTCGCTGAAGATGTACTCACGGGTCAGCTTGGCGGCGTTCGGGTGTTTGGCGTATTTGTTGATGATGGTGGTGTAGCCGGAAATGACCGAGCCATCGGACGGAATCAGCACGACGTAGTCATCCGGGTTGGCCATCTTGGCTTTGTAGCTCAGGCCGTTGAAATCCCAGACCACGCCCACTTCGACTTCACCCTTTTCCATGGTGGCGATGGTCGGGTTGGCCATGGACAGGCGTCCTTGCTTGGCGAGTTCGGCGAACATCAGCAAGGCCGGTTGCAGGTTCTTTTCGTCGCCGCCGTTTGCCAGGGCGGCTGCCAGCACGCCGTTGGCGGCCTGGGCCGCAGTGCTCACGTCACCGATGGAAACCTTGTATTTGCCGCCTTTCAGGTCGGCCCATTTGGTAGGCACTTCGGAGCCGTGCAGCAGCTTCTTGTTGACGATGAAGGCAATGGTGCCGGTGTAGGCCAGGGCCCAGTTACCGTCCTTGTCCTTGGCCCAGTCCGGAACCTGTTCCCAGGTGCTTGGCTTGTAAGGCTGGACCACGCCCTGCTTGACCGCAATCGGGCCGAAGGCCGCGCCCACGTCACCGATATCGGCGCTGGCGTTGTCTTTCTCGGCGGCAAACTTGGCGATCTCCTGGGCCGAGCTCATATCGGTGTCGATGTGCTTCAGGCCGTAGAGTTTGGCCAGGTCATCCCAGGTGCCTTTCCAGTTCGCCCAGTCGTCGGGCATGCCGACGCTGTTCACGGCGCCTTCCGCTTTCGCAGCGGCTTCCAGATCTTTCAGATTGGTCTCAGCGGCCATGGCGGTGGTGCACAAGGCGATGGTCGAGCCTAACAGTGATGCCAGGAAAAGCTGTTTCATCCGTAGCTCCTATGGGCGTTTTCAACGCTGCGATTGCGGTTGTGTTGGTCTAGGTCAGCAATACCTGAGCCAATTTAAGCGGCCCCTGTGACAATTTGATGTCGATGCGGGAGGGGAGCACTTCTGCCAGGCTCGTGCAGGATGACTGCGAGTTAAGCGTAGACCATGGTTAAACGGCTGATCTGAAAGGGCTTGGCTATGATTTTGCAGGAAGTGTCGAATGACCGTCCGGCAGGTCTGTCATCTGCCAGTCATGTGCAATGCCTAGGCTTGCAGAGATGAAAAGAGGGGTCGCTGGGTCCACGATCCTGCCCGAAAACAGTGCTGGTCTAGTCCAGATAGGTAACGTTTGATGCGCATCGATGCAACCAAGGCGGTGACAACCATCGGGCAGGTCCTGCAAGAGCAGCTTGAGCACGGATTGCTGGCCCCCGGCAGCAAGTTACCGGCCGAGCGCAAGCTCAGTGAGTTGTTCGGGACAACGCGCATCACCGTGCGTGAGGCTTTGTTGCAGCTCGAAGCCCAAGGGCAGATCTACCGCGAGGAACGTCGCGGCTGGTTCGTCTCGCCGCCGCGCCTGGCCTATAACCTGATGCAGCGCAGTCATTTCCACGCCATGGTGGCGGCCCAGGGGCGAGTGCCATCTACCCAGGTGATTTCGGCGCGCCTGCAACCGGCGTCGGCGGCGGTGTGTGCCTGGTTGCAGTTGCCGGCGTTGTCGAGCGTGATCCAGATCTGCCGCGTGCGGCGTATCGATGAGCGGCTGGTGCTCTATGTCGAGCATTACCTGAACCCGCAGTACTTTCCCGACATCCTGGCGTTCGACCTTAACCAGTCCATGACGGAGTTGTACGCCCATCATTACGACCTGCATTACGGCCGGGTGAAATTTGAAATCGTCCCCACGTCCTTGCAGCCGGAAGCAGCGGCGGCGCTGAAAGTGTCGGTCGGTAGCCCCGGCTTGCGAATCGCACGGGTCAACTACGATCAGCATCAACGACTGATCGACTGCGACCTGGAGTTCTGGCGACACGATGCGATCCATGTCGGGGTCGACGTGCCGGAGCAGCCAGCCATGGCCTGACGAGTGTTACAGCGACTCGTTGAGTTTGGAGAGGATCCGGAACAACACTGTGGCGAGGATCAGCAGCATGCCGATCCACATGGCAAAGACTCCGACGTTCTTGTCTCGGAAGTTGAAGCCGATGGCCAGCAGGACCATGCCGGCGAGGATGGGTACCAGCATGGCGTGAAACGCAGACATCGAGATCATGACGACAGCCTTACCCAGGAAGGAATAAGGTCAGTTTAGTTGGGGTTTGCTCAGGGTGGGGTGATGTACATCAACCCACCCTGATTGTGCAGGCAAGCTCCCTCGCCACAGGGGCCGTTGTGCCTACGGCAACTCGCGACTCGCGTAGAACGCACTCAACACTTTCACCAGGTGGGCCAGGTCGTGGCTGCCGCACAGTTCACGGATCGAGTGCATGGCGAAGGTTGGCAGACCGATGTCCACGGTACGCACGCCCAGTTGGCTGGCGGTGATTGGCCCGATGGTCGAACCGCAGCCCATGTCGCTGCGCACCACGAAGCTTTGCACCGGCACCTCTTCGGCCATGCACAGATGGCGGAAGAACCCGGCGGTTTCGCTGTTGGTGGCGTAGCGCTGGTTGGAGTTGACCTTGATCACCGGGCCGGCGTTGAGCTTGGGGCCGTGGTTGGCGTCGTGTTTGTCGGCGTAGTTGGGGTGGACGCCGTGGGCATTGTCGGCAGAAACCAGCAGTGATTTCTGGATGGCCCGTACGAATTCCTCACCCTCGGGGAGCAGGCGGCGCAGCGTCTGTTCCAGCATCGGACCATCGGCACCACAGGCCGAACAGGAGCCGACTTCTTCATGATCGTTGCACACTAATACGCAGGTTTCTTCGGTATCAGCTTTCAGCAAGGCTTGCAGGCCGGCATAGCACGACAGCAGATTGTCCAGGCGCGCACCGGCAATGAAATCGCCATGCAGGCCAACGATGGCAGCGCTTTGGGTGTCGTAGAAACTCAGCTCGTAATCGAGCACCACATCGGCGTTCAGGCCATGTTCGCGAGCCAGTTGGTCGGTGAGCACGGCACGGAAGTCGACGCGCTCATCGCCGGCGAACTGGGCGAGGATCGGCGGCAACTCGTTCTGTGGGTTGATGGCCCAGCCCTGGTTGGCCTCGCGATTGAGGTGGATGGCCAGGTTTGGAATCGTGGCGATCGGCGCCTTGAAATCGATCAGTTGGCTTTCGACCTTGCCATCACGGCGGAAGGTCACGCGTCCGGCCAGGGACAGGTCACGGTCGAACCACGGCGCCAGCAACGCGCCTCCGTAGACTTCCACGCCCAACTGCCAGAACCCGTGGCGTTGCAACTCAGGCTGCGGCTTGACCCGCAGGCACGGGCTGTCAGTGTGGGCGCCCACCAGGCGGATGCCGTCGTGCAAAGGCGCATTGCGCCCCAGTTTGAAGGCGATGATCGAGGAGTCGTTGCGCGTGACGTAATAGCGCCCGTTGGCCTCGGTGGCCCAGGTTTCGCGTTCATCGAGACGTTGATAACCCGCCGCTTCAAGGCGCTTGGCGAGGCTGGCGGTGGCATGGAACGGGGTAGGGGAGGCCTTGAGAAAGTCGATCAGGCCCTGGTTCAACTCTGCGCGCATAAATAGCTCCAGACAGCAATGGTCGGGAGTTTACCCCATCGTCCGTCTGCGTTGCAGACCCATTCCCCGGTGCTGTTCAAGCCCGGGAGGCGGATATGGATCAGCGCGACGTGGCAACTTGTTCGCGCAGGTAAGCCAGGATCAGGGGCTTGTCCTGGGGCTTCAACGGCTTGGGCAAGTGCTTGGGCCAGTGTTCGAACTGACCGAACAGCTGTTCCTGATGCTTGGGGTCCAGGCGCAGGATCTCCCGTGAGGCCGAGTCCCACCAATGGTGCCTGCAAACGTCATAGTAGGGATTTTCAGGCGCCGCGCTGCCATACAACAGATCTCGGCCTATCCGGCGCAGGCTTGCGCGTTGTTTGCGCAGTTTCCATTTGATCTTCAGGCGCCGCCAGGCAGACGGGAACGGTTTACTGCGGGGCACTTCAGCACAACGCTCCACCAGGCGAGAACTGAACGCTTCCCCGTATTGTGCGAAGAAATGCGCTTGCATGGCATGGAAGAAGCGTTTTTCGGCGAAGTAATGCAGCACTTGGCTGTTGGTTTCGCCAATGGGCTTGTCTCGTAAGGTGAAAGAAATGGCGATCTGTTCGATGGTATGGATATCGAAGCCATCTGCGGTCCACTCATCGATCCGTTCGACGGCCTCGGCAAGCAACGAAGCGTCGCTATCGGTCACGCCGCACAGTCCGCTGTTGTAGAGCTTGAAGCCGTTGCCCCGGCTCACGCCGTGGGCCAGCAGGTACTTGCCGAGCTTGAGGTAGTCCTTGCGCTCGCAAACGTAGTCCCAGTCATACTCGAAGCTGTCCATCAGGTAGTGCCCTGGCTGGATTTGCTTGAACAGGAGGTCGGGGTCGTCGAGGAACAACGTATCGGTGTCGACGAACAAGGTTTTTTCGGCGAGTGTCAGCCCTGCCGCAATGGCGCAGGCCTTGCGTCGATGCACGTAACCATGATCGCCTTGCCATTGCTGCAGCAATTGAGGGTTTAGCGCAATGGTTTCGACGGGCCAACCGAGATAGTCCTCGGGCCGATCCGTCAGAATCCTGATGGTTGGCAACGTCGAGGGGCGGGCGTGTTTCAGGGCTGTCAGGATGCTGAACTTGGCTTCGTGCCGGTACGCCTGTTTGTCGCCGTAGACCAGGTACAGCAATTGGCGAGGGACTTTTTCTACCGGTGTTCCTTGGAAATCAATGACCTGCATGCAGAACTTTTCTCGGGTAAAGACGTTTTGGCTGGCGCGTTGGAGACTTAGAAGGGCGCCGGGTACTCGAAGCGCAGGCGCTCGCCACTTTGTGGGTGGGTGAAGCTGAGCATGCTGGCATGCAGGCACAGGCGGGGCCAGGCGGCCAAGGCTTGCGGGTGGGCGTACAGACCGTCACCCAGCAGCGGATGGCCGATGGACAACATATGCACACGCAACTGGTGAGAGCGGCCGGTGATCGGGGTCAGTTCGACCCGGCACCACTCGCCGCAACGCTCCAGCACCCGCCAGAAAGTCAGGGCATGTTTGCCGTGCTCATGGTCCACCACATGACGGGGTTTGGTCGGTGGGTCGTAGCGCAAGGGCAAGTCGATGCTGCCGCTGTCCAGTGTCGGCTGGCCCCAGCACAACGCGGTATAGGCTTTTTCGGTTTCGCGATCATGAAATTGCCGGGACAGTTCGCGATGGGTGTCCGGGTCGCGGGCCAGCAGAATGATGCCGGACGTTTCCCAGTCCAGGCGATGGACGATTCGCGCCTCTGGATAGCCATTTTCCTGCAAGCGGGTAATCAGGCAGTCCTTGTTGTCATCGGCCCGACCGGGTACGGACAACAAGAGGGTCGGCTTGTCGACCACCAGGACGGCGGCGTCCTGATGAATGATGCGGATGTTGGACAGGGGCATTGAAAACAGTCTCGGTACAAACGCCAACGGCGGCTCGGATTCTGCTCTCTACCTTGTACAGGGAGGGCAGGACCCGAGCCGCCGTGGCTCCCGCAGGATCGATCAGCGATCCGGCAGGGTGATGTTGAGTTCCAGAATCGAGCAGCTGCCCTGGCTTTCCAGCGCGACATGCACGTCATCGTTGCCGATGTTGACGTACTTGCGGATCACTTCGACCAGTTCCTTCTGCAAGGAAGGCAGGTAGTCCGGGGTGCTGCGTTGGCCGCGTTCGTGCGCCACGATGATCTGTAGACGCTCTTTCGCGACCGAGGCGGTACTGGGCTTTTTGTTGGCACGAAAGAAGTCAAAAAGGTTCATTACCTACCTCCAAACAGGCGCTCGAAGAATCCCTTCTTCTCGACGTTGAGGAACCGGTGTTCCAGGTCTTTGCCCAGCAGGCGGTCCACGGTATCGCTGTAGGCCTGGCCAGCGTCGCTCTGGTCGTCGAGGATTACCGGGACGCCCTGGTTGGAAGCCTTGAGCACCGCCTGGGATTCCGGGATCACGCCCAGCAGCCGGACGGCGAGGATTTCCTTGACGTCTTCGACGCCGAGCATTTCGCCCTTCTCGACACGCTCCGGGTGGTAGCGAGTGATCAGCAGGTGTTCCTTGATCGGCTCTTCGCCTTTCTCGGCGCGGCGGGATTTGCTCGCCAGCAGGCCCAGCATGCGGTCGGAGTCACGTACCGAGGACACTTCCGGGTTGGTCACGACGATCGCTTCGTCAGCGAAGTACATGGCCAGGTGGGCACCTTTCTCGATACCGGCCGGGGAGTCGCAGACCACGAATTCGAACTGCTCCTTGAGCTCCATCAGGACCTTTTCCACGCCTTCCTGGGTCAGCGCGTCCTTGTCACGGGTCTGGCTGGCGGCCAGCACGTAGAGGTTTTCAAGGCGCTTGTCCTTGATCAGGGCCTGTTGCAGGTTCGCTTCACCGTTGACCACGTTGACGAAGTCATAGACCACGCGGCGCTCGCAACCCATGATCAGGTCCAGGTTACGCAGGCCGACGTCGAAGTCGACGATGACAGTTTTGTGGCCGCGCAGAGCGAGGCCGGTACCGATAGCGGCGCTGGTGGTGGTCTTACCCACACCACCCTTGCCGGATGTAACCACGAGAATCTTGGCCAAGGTGTTTCACCCCTAAGGAAAAAGGACGTTGTCGGTCCCTGAAAAACATCTCTAGAGAACGGCGGCAATTGGACAGGCTTGGCTGGAACAGGGCTCTGGGCGGGATTTACCTCCGGTAAACACTGCCTGGTCCTGTTTCCTACGTCGTTTCAGCCGTTTTCGCTACGTTTTAGAGATGCTTGGAAAATGCGGCAGTATCCGTTAAAGCCGAATGATGTTCAACACGTCGCCCGACAGGCTGACCTGGACACCGGCCCCCCACAGCGGGTCGCGGCGTAAATCTTCGGAAACCTTGTACTGCCCGGCGATGGAGAGCAGTTCAGCGCTCAACTGCTGGCAGAAAATCCTGGCTTTCGTGTCGCCCTTGACGCCGGCCAGCGCTCGGCCGCGCATCGGGCCGTATACATGGATGTTGCCATCGGCCAGAAGTTCCGCCCCCGGGCTCACCGAGGACACCACGACCAGATCGCCACCCTGGGCATAGATCTGCTGTCCGCCGCGCACCGGCGAGGTGATGACGCGGGTCGGCTTGACGGTAGGCTCCGGCGGTTTCTCCGGTTTTTTCACCGCTTCGGCAGGCGCTGGATCCAACAGCCGCTCCCGGGCGCCTGACGGTGGCAGGACGGGGATGTCGATGGCGATGGCGGCGGCGATGTCCTCGATGCGACTGGCACGAATCGCCAGGGTGCGCAGGCCATGCTGGCGGCAGACGCGCATCAGGCCGGGCAGGTCCACCGCGCCTTCGTTGGGCGGCAGCTTGTCCAGGGCCAGTACCAAGGGAGCATTGCTGAAAAAGTTCGGGGCTTGCGCGACTTTTGCCGTGAGCTGTCGGTCGAGGCCCTCCAGGTCGTTGCGGGCCAGCTCCAGCACCGTAATGGCGAGCATGCTGCCCTTCAGCTGGAACACGGGATCTTGGTCTAGCGGTTCGGTTTGGCTCATGGTCGGCGTACAACGGCTTGTCACTAAAAGTGCCGAGACTTATAACGAGATCGTCCGCCAGCCGCAAGCCGGGTCGAACGATGTAGAATGCGCGGCCCATGTCTTTATGGAAGCTGTAATGGATCGCCCGCGTTTTCAAACCGCTTTTTTTCATCCGCGTTTCTGGCTGCTCTGGTGCGGCCTGGGGCTGTTGTGGCTGATCGTTCAGTTGCCTTATCCGTGGCTGCTGCGGGTCGGTCGGCTACTGGGTGGATTGATGTATCGGGTGGCAGGCGACCGGCGGCGCATTGCCCGGCGCAACCTGGAGTTGTGCTTCCCGGAGAAGTCCGAGGCTGAACGCAAGCGTCTGCTGCGGGAGAACTTTGCCTCTACCGGTATCGCTTTTTTCGAAATGGCGATGAGCTGGTGGTGGTCGCGTTCGCGTCTGGCGAAGCTGGCTCACATCGAAGGCCTGGAGTATCTCAAGCAGGCCCAGCGCGACGGCCAGGGCGTGATCCTGATGGCCTTGCACTTCACAACACTGGAAATCGGCGCTGCATTGCTTGGCCAGCAGCACACCATCGACGGCATGTACCGCGAGCACAAGAACCCCTTGTTCGATTACATTCAACGGCGGGGCCGTGAGCGACACAACCTCGACTCGCTGGCGGTCGAGCGTGACGATGTCCGCGGCATGCTCAAGTTGCTGCGCGCCGGTCGGGCGATCTGGTACGCGCCGGACCAGGACTACGGCGCCAAGCAGAGCATTTTCGTTCCGCTGTTCGGCATCCAGGCGGCGACGGTCACGGCTACCAGCAAGTTCGCCCGGCTGGGCAAGGCGCAAGTGGTGCCGTTCATCCAGGAGCGCCTGGCCGATGGCAGCGGCTATCGTCTGGTGATCCAGGCACCGTTGGATGATTTTCCCGGCGAGACCGAGGAAGCCGATTGCATCCGCATCAACCAATGGGTGGAGCAGTCGGTGCGTGGCTGTCCCGCGCAGTACCTCTGGGCCCACAGGCGCTTCAAGAGTCGTCCACCGGGTGAACCAAAGCTGTACGACAAGCGCGGTTGAACCTGTAGTCCATATCCATGAGCACGGAGCGTTGCGATGACCCCAGCTGAACCGGTGACAGGATTGATTCTTTCCGGCGGCGGGGCTCGGGCGGCGTATCAGGTAGGTGTCTTGGCGGCCATTGCCGAATTGTTGCCGGACGGCGCGCAAAATCCATTCCCGGTGATTGTCGGCACCTCGGCCGGGGCGATCAACGCCGTCAGCCTGGCGAGCGGGGCGATGGATTTCAAGATGGCGATCGAACGCCTGACTGCGTTCTGGCAGGCGGTGCGCAGTCATCAGGTCATGCGCAGTGACTGGCGTGGCGTGATCGTCCAGGCAACGCGTTTCATCACCCACAGCCTGCTGGGCCTGGGCGCCAAGCTGCCAGTGGCGCTGATCGACAGTTCGCCGCTGCGTGAATTGCTTCAGGCCCAATTTCACGCGTCAGGAATCGAGCAAGCCATCGCCGAGCAGCAACTGCGCGCCGTGGCGGTGACGGCGTTCGGTTACGAGTCCGGCCATGCCATGACCTTCTATCAGGGCCGTGGCACCATCGAGGCCTGGCTGCGACACCGACGGGTGGGCGTACCGGCCTTGTTGTCGGTCGAGCACCTGCTGGCCAGTTCGGCCATCCCCTTGCTGTTTGCGCCGGTCAAGATTGGCCAGGAGTATTTTGGCGACGGCGCGGTGCGCCAATCGGCGCCCATCAGCCCGGCGTTGCACCTGGGGGCGAACCGGGTGCTGGTTATCGGCGTGAGCGGCAACCCCCGTGGCCCAGGCGCGCAGCCGCCGGTGGAACGCAGTTACACCGGCCAGCAACCGACGCTGGCGCAGATCGGCGGGCATATGCTCAACAGTACGTTCATCGACAGCCTGGAAAGCGACATCGAGTTGCTCCAGCGTCTGAACGGGTTTAGTCATCTGCTGCCTGATAACGTGTCGCCCCATGCTCTGGGTGCCGCACCGGTGGACGTGCTGGTGATTTCGCCCAGCCAGCCGATCGATGAAATCGCCGCCCGCCATCGCCAGGAGCTGCCCCGCGCATTGCGGGTCTTCCTGCGGGGGCCGGGCGCGACCAAGACCAGCGGCGCGGGGGTGTTGAGTTATCTGTTGTTCGAGGCGGGGTATTGCAGCGAGTTGATCGAGTTGGGCCGGCAGGATGCGCTGGCCCAGCGGGAGGAGTTGGTTCGGTTTTTGGGGTTGGCTGGTAGCTGATGCCAGCAGGCCCGCCGCTATTGCGAGCAGGCTCGCTCCCATAGGGATTCAGGGTGGGCATTGAATCTGAAGCAACACAAAGCCCATGTGGGAGCGAGCCTGCTCGCGATGACGGTGGCACATTCAACTGCTATGCAAGCTGACCCGCCGCTATCGCAAGCAAGCTCCCACATGGACTGTTGTGGATCCGTCAGAAATGGTACTTCAGCAAAAAGCTGGTAGTGCTCTGATTGGTCTTGAAGCTGTCGGTGTCTTCGATCGCGTATTTGTTCTTCCAGTAGTCGTACTCCACACCCACATAGAGTTGCTTGGCACCCAGTTTCAGCGCCTTGCCCAGGTCATATTTGACCTGCGGGACGATGTGCAGGTTGGCGTGGTAGGTGCCTCTGGCGTTGGTATCGTTATCCACCACCCAGTCGATGAAACCGTCGATCAGGATGTCGGAGGAACCCACCGGCAGGGTATAGGCCCAGACGGGTGTGATCTGCCAGACGTCGTCGCCGGGGCGGGAGCCTTCGGTCTGACGGTTGTAGAAATTCAACTGGAAGTAGTCGAAGCCGGGGATCGACAGGTCGAAGCCAGGGCCGATCAGGTAGGACTCGTTGTCACCTTCGCCAAACTCATAGGTCATGGCCAGCAGCACATCCTTGATCGGACCCGCCTCCAGCTTCTGATCGAAGATCTTGCCGAACGACAGGCGCGGGCTGAACTCGCCGTAGTACGTGTTCGGCCCGGAGTTGCTGTCCTTTTGGCCGTTGTAAAAGATCCGGTCGAGGAAGAAGAAATTGTCGCCGTATTTCCAGGCGTCGGCGTGTTCGAAGGTCACGGTCTGCTGGATGCGCGGGTTGATCTGGAAATCCTTGCCGTACAGGTAGGTCAGGCTGTTGTTCTGCCACTGCAGCAGATCGTCGGCCATGGCCTGGCCGCCGGCCAGCAAGGAACCTGCAAATATCAGGCTGGTGCACGTACGTTTCATTCGGTTTGCTCCCAAGGTCGGTGGTTTTTTTAAATCAGCGCTCTGGTGTGGCGCCTTTTGCCACGGATAAAACATCCGTTCGGTCAGCTTTCTGCTCGTGGCAGGGGCTGGCAGGATTGAGCCGAAGCCAGTCATGACTGTCGGCAGGATCAGGCGTTGGACGTTATTGGAATTGGCCGGATTCGAGCGGCCGCGCAGGATACGGGCTTGCACCGAAGGGCTCAAGTGCCTCCGGGCGGCGTGTCTGCGGCGAATCCGAAGCGTGAGGGCGGGGCTGGGTCATCGGTTGCATTCCTCTTGTTGTTATTGTCGAGGCGCAGGCGGTCGCTGACGGGCGACCGGCGATGTGCCGGTTGCCTGTCAGCGGTATAACGGGTGATTGCCAGTGCTTAGTTGGTCCGTGCGCCCTGGCTGATCCACGCACCGATCAGGTCGCGTTCCTGTTGGGTCATCTGGGTGATATTGCCCAGGGGCATGATCTGGGTGGTCACGGCCTGGGCCTGGATGCGGGCGGCCTGTTGCTGGATCTGCTGCGGCGTATCGAACATCACCCCGCCGGGCGCTGTGCTGAACAACGGGCTGGTGGGCTTGGCCGAGTGACAGACCGAGCAACGTTCCTGGATCACGCTATGGACTTTCTCGAACGACGGGCCCTGGGCGTTGGAGGCCTGGGTTGGAGCAGCAGGGGCGGTTGCTGCGGGTTCAGGCTTGGCACCTCCACCCACGGCGGTTTCCGGCAACGGTTGGTACTCGATGACGCCCGGTGCCTTGGCCACGTCCGGTGCAGTGGGCGGTGCCTTGGGGCCTGTGACGTAAGCCAGGCAAATCATCGCCAGGGCGCCAACCGGCAGGGTCCAGGCAAACCGGTTGCTGTCGTGGCGCGTATTGAAGTAGTGACGCACCAGCACCGCCGCCACCGCAATCCCGGCCAGGATCAACCAGTTGTATTGACTGCCGTAGGTGCTCGGGAAGTGGTTGCTGATCATGATGAACAGCACCGGCAGGGTGAAGTAGTTGTTGTGGCGCGAGCGCAGCAGACCTTTGGCCGGCAATGCCGGGTCCGGGGTGCGGTTCTCGGCGATGGCGGCCACCAGGGCGCGCTGCGCCGGCATGATGATGCGAAACACGTTGCCGACCATGATCGTCCCGATGACCGCCCCGACATGCAGGTAGGCTCCGCGACCGCTGAACACCTTGCTGAACCCGAAGGCGGCAGCAATCAACAGCACGAACAGGATCAGGCCGAGCAGGGCAGGGTATTTGCCCAGCACCGAGTCGCAGAGGAAGGAATAGACGAACCAGCCGACAAGCAACGAGCCGAGTCCCAGGGCGACCCCCTCGGCGCCGCTCAGGCCGCTGCCGGGGGCCAGCAGGTAGACGGTCGGGTTCCAGTAGAACACCAGGCACAGCAGCACGATGCCCGACATCCACGTGAAGTAGGCTTCCCACTTGAACCAGTGCAGGTTCTCCGGCATGGACGGTGGCGCAAGCTTGTATTTTTCCAGGTGGTAGATACCGCCACCGTGGATGGCCCACAAGTCGCCGGCCAGGCCGCTCCTGGGGTTGACGCGATTGAGGTTGTTTTCCAGCCAGACGAAGTAGAACGACGCGCCGATCCAGGCCACGCCAGTGATCATGTGAACCCAGCGCACGCTCAGGTTCAGCCATTCCAGCATATGTGCTTCCACAGTGTTTACCTCTCGCCCGTCACGCTTGTTCTCGCGTGATCGGACCTTCTCTTATTGGTGGGGATCGAGGATCAAACACTCATCCTCTATGAAGAAATGCTCATCGCAGTTATTGCCTGTGCCACTGCGATCAACCACCAGGAAGTCATCCCGCTTTTCGATCGTCAGCACCGGGTGGTGCCAGACGCCGCGATGGTAATTGATGCCCTGCCTGCCGTTGGTGACGAAGGCGCGGACCAAGCCTGATACAGGTGCATCGCCAAGTGGCGCGACCACGATCAGAAAGGGGTTGCCGAGCAGCGGAATGAAAGCCTGGCTGCCCAGCGGATGGCGCTCCAGCATGCGTACGGTCAGCGGCATTTCCAGCGCATCGGCGCGGAAGATGCTGATGATCGCCTTGTCGTCCGGCGTCGCGGTCTCAACCGTCGCCAGGCGATGGAAGCGCATGGTCGAACCGTTGTTGATCATGAAGTGATCGCTGCCGTCGGTTTCGATCACGTCACCGAACGGGGCGAAGGCTTCTTTGGTCAAGGGTTCGATCTTGAGTGTGCGCATGCTGGTCTTCTTAATCCAAATTCTGTGTTGTTGGTTCGATTGCTATCGCGAGCAGGCTCGCTCCCACAGTGGAACGCGGTCAAATGTGGGAGCGAGCCTGCTCGCGATTTGGGTTCACCCTTACTTCGCGACCTTGCCCAGGACCCGCAGGCGACTCACGCCACCATCCGGGAACACATTCAAACGGATGTGGGTGATCGGGCCCAGGGCCTTGATCTGCTCGGCGAAGGTGTGTTCGGCGTGCATTTCCAGCTTCTGGCTGGGCAGCAGCTCACGCCAGAACAGCGATTGGGTTTCGATCTGGCTGTCGGTACCGCCTTTCACGAACGCGCCCTGGATCGAGCAGCTGTCCGGATAGTTGCCCTTGAAGTGCAGGGTGTCGACGATGACTTTCTCGACGATGCCGGCATGGCCCAGGGCGACGATGACCCAGTCGTTGCCGGGGGTGCGGCGGCGGGCGGTCTCCCAGCCATCGCCCATGTTCACGCCACGGCCCGGGTTGAGAATGTTGCTCATGCGGCCGAAATGCTCGTCGGAACACGCCAGGGCACGCCCGCCGTTGAGGGCGGCGGCCAGGTCGACCTGCTCGTTATCGCCCACGGCCGACCAGTCGCGGTAGGGAATGCCATACACACGCAGACGCGCAACGCCGCCGTCGGGATAGATGTTGAAACGCAGATGGCTGAAAGCCTGGTCGTTGGCGATTTCATGGTAGTGGTGGCTGTCGCCTTGCAACTCCACGGCTGCAAGCACTTCGGTCCACTGGGTGTTCTCGTCCGGCTCGCCTTCCGCCAGGAAGCAGGCTTCCAGGGAGGCAGACGGTGGGTAGTTGCCGGTGAAGAACGAGGTGTCGATGTCCACGCCCTTGATCGAGCCCGGCACGCCCAGGCGGATCACGGCGCTGTCGTAGCCTTCGAAGCGCTTGCGACGCGATTCCCAGCCATCCATCCACTTGCCGTTGTCGTCGAATACGCCCTCTTTCCAGACGGCGGGGGTGGGCTGGAACAGACGGTTGGCGTCGGCGAACCAGTCATCGGTGACCGAGATGATTTTGGTGCCCAGGCGGGCGTCGGCCAGGTTGACGAATTTCTCGAAAGGTACGGCGTAAGCTTTCATTCTTCTTGTCTGCCTTTTGATAAGTTGGCTGGGGATGCTTGCCTGGCCCTGGATCAACAGGGCGGCTCGCTATAGGGTCAGTAGTCGGAACAACGCGATCTTGTTGATCTCCGCCAGCGCGCACTGGAACTCGGTGTCCACCGGGTTGTGGATGCGCGTTTCGAACGCCGCGAGGATCTGATGCCGGTTGCTGCCTTTTACCGCCATGATGAAGGGAAACCTGAACTTGGCTTTGTAGGCGTCGTTCAGCTCGGTGAAGCGCTGGAACTCTTCGGGCGTGCACTGGTGAATACCGGCGCCTGCCTGTTCGTTCGTGCTGGCTTCGGTCAGTTGGCCCTGGACAGCGGCTTTGCCGGCCAGGTCCGGGTGAGCGTTGATCAGGGCCAGTTGGCTGGCATGATCGGCGCTCAGCAGGATATCGCTCATACGCTGGTGCAGGGTTTCGATCTCGTCGATCGATGGGTCCTGACCCAGGTCGAAAGCTTTTTCGGCCACCCATGGCGAGTGCTCGTAGATGTCGGCGAAGGCCTGGATGAAGGCTTCACGGCTCAACGTGGAAGGCTTGAGGGTCTGGAACGCAGTCATTTCGTCCCCTCCGTCCTGGAAGCGCCAGGATGCGGATGGACCTGCTGCCAGTGGCGGGCAATGTCCACGCGACGGCTGAACCACACCTGCTCATGACCCTTTACATACTCAAGGAAACGCTTGAGGGAGGCGAGGCGGGCCGGGCGGCCAATCAGGCGGCAATGCAGTCCGATGGAAAGCATCTTCGGGGCTTCGGCGCCTTCGGCATACAGGATGTCGAAGGCGTCCTTGAGGTATTGGAAGAAGTCGTCCCCTTTGTTGAAGCCCTGCACCTGGGTGAAGCGCATGTCGTTGGTGTCCAGCGTATAGGGGATCACCAGGTGCGGCTTGCCGGTGGGTGTGTTGGGTTCCCAGTAGGGCAGGTCGTCATCGTAGGTGTCGCTGTCATAGAGAAAACCGCCTTCTTCCATGACCAGCCGGCGGGTGTTGGGGCCGGTGCGACCGGTGTACCAGCCCAGCGGGCGTTCGCCGGTGATTTCGGTGAGGATGCGGATCGCTTCGAGCATGTGCTCGCGTTCCTGGGCTTCATCCATGTACTGGTAATCGATCCAGCGGTAACCATGGCTGCAGATTTCATGACCGGCGGCGACCATGGCGCGGATCACGTCCGGATGGCGCTGGGCGGCCATGGCCACGGCGAAGATGGTCAGCGGAATGTCGAACTCCTTGAACAGCTTGAGGATCCGCCAGACCCCGGCACGGCTGCCATACTCATACAGCGATTCCATGCTCATGTTGCGTTCGCCCTGCAGCGGTTGCGCCGCGACCATCTCCGAGAGAAAGGCTTCGGACTCCTTGTCACCGTGCAGGATATTCCGCTCGCCACCTTCTTCGTAGTTGAGCACGAAGGACAGGGCAATGCGGGCGTTGCCCGGCCAGTGGGGATGGGGAGGGTTATTGCCGTAACCGATCAGGTCGCGTGGGTAGTCAGCGCTCACTGCAGTCTTCCTTCTTGTTCGAACCATGTAGGTGACGCCTGATGATGAGGTTCGGGCTGGCGTCACGACGATGGGGTGATTGTATACAACTTTATGCGCGCTTTGTAAGCCTGATTTTTTGCCTTTTTCACCCAGGCACCGGGTTCATCTGCACTGCAAGAAATCTGCCCGTTTGGTCAGTTAGCCGGAGGAAAGTCATTGTATCCATTGGTTTGACCGCGGATTGGGATGCAGGGACGGGGGAAAGCGGTGCAGGGCAGATATCGGTTTTTTATTGTGTACAATTTTCTCTGGAAGTGTCTTAATTCAACCATCGCCGTCCCGTCTCATGCTCCGAAACGGTGCGGCTTGTCTTTTTAATCGATCAGGAGGCGCGCGCAATCAATGGGACGTTTGACCACTCACGTTTTGGATGCCGCACACGGTTGCCCGGGTAGCTCGATCAAGGTCGAGTTGTATCGCGTGGAAGGTTCGCAATTGCAATGGGTCGCCAGCGCGCTGACCAATGACGATGGCCGTTGCGATGCGCCGTTGTTGCAAGGCGAGGATTACCGATCCGGTGTCTATCAGATCCAGTTTCATGCCGGGGATTACTACCGCGCCCGTGGCGTCCAGCTGTCCGAGCCGGCGTTCCTGGATGTGGTGGTGCTGCGCTTCGGTATCTCGGCCGAGCAGGACCATTACCACGTGCCCTTGCTGATTTCGCCCTACGCTTATTCAACCTATCGAGGCAGCTGATCCCCCAAGCAGCTGCCTTGCCCTGGAAGCGACTGCGCATAGAGCTTCTTTGGTTTTTGCCCGCTCACACTGCGGGCTTTTTTTTGAGCGGTGTAATTACAGCCTGGCGTTGTCATCCCGGATGATGAACACAGTGTCCGCAATGCCTGGATGGATTTCCGAACCGCCCTTGAGCCAGACGATCTTGTTGGCAGCGTGGGCGTCCCTGACCACTTTCGCAGCGGCTTCACCCAACTGGTTTTCCAGGAGGATGCCGGCGGTATTGGGATCCGTATAGGACGGCAGGGAGATCTTCGGGATTCTGGTGCGGTGCAAGCTCATGAAAAATACATAGTCATGCCCCGCTCGTTGGAATACCAAGGCCGGAAAACTACTGAAAGAACTGGGTTCCATGACGGTATAACCGTTGCGGGCCAGGAGTCCGGCCATAAAGCGCTTGAAGTCCACCGGTGAATAGGTCGTGAGGAAATAAAGCCAGTGGCGCTGGAACCGCAGGGGATCGAAGTCCAGCCGATCCAGCGTTCCGGTGGCGGAGGGAGCGGGCAGGGCTATCGCGCGGGCAGTGCCTCTGGACGACGAAGAGGTGGGAAGAATCGGAAGCATCAGTAACGGATCGGTCCATTGCGGATGCGGTGATGGGGTTGCGTTGTTCCGACTGTCGATCATCTGCTGGAGCGCGTTCAAACCTGCCGCGTCGGCGAAGGGCGAGGCATTGGCAAGTTCGAATTGCCTTCTTGCAATATTTTCCAGGGTGACGGTGGTGACCTCTGGAAAATCCTCCCTGACGTAAGTCGTCAGCGGCTTTTCGAAAGGGAGCCTGGTGTCGATTTCCCAGTGATTGTCCGGCGGAACGCGGGTCACGCTTCTGGGTTGCTCGTCGGGCGTGTGCCTGAGGATGGCCTCCAGCAAGTCAAAATCATAGGCGGGATGCATGGGCGATTGAATGTACGCGCCAGGGTACTGGCGTGCATCAATGCGGGTCAGCACTTTGTAGTGGACATTGCCTAGAGTGATGTACTCCCGCACCGTGAACCGTGGGTCGATTCCCCATTGCTTCGTGAATGCCGAGGTACTTTGTGTCGCTGCTTCGTTTTGTGAAGTGGTCGCACGCGCACGCTTGGGCGCGACCGCTTCCGCAGACTCATCATCCGACAGCCTGTGGAGCATGACGGGGTTGAGGTCACTGCCGTGCGTCACGTCGCGTTGCGGAATCAGGCGCCAGAGGAGGCTGCCTTGCACCTGCTCCAGGCGCGGTCCGGAGGCGACGAGTTCGGTGCTTAATCGGGCTCTGAAATTCTGTTCGGCGTCGCGTCCCAGGAGCACCGTTCCGCCCTCTGCAAGCTCGACATAAGTACGGGTCCTGAATGTCCGGATGCCGGAGGTTGGGTCTGGATCCGATAACATGGGGACCAGTTCGGGTGAGAGGTAATAGCGGTCCAGCGGTATCGAGAGCGTGGTATCGCCGAGGGCTGTTTGTGATGCGATTTCGGCGATGTGGATGGTTGGAGGCGGCAATTCGGGGGACTCCGGCGGTCGCCCGGTCGGTGAGAGGAGGGGCGGTTCTGTTCCTTCTCCCCTCATGGGAATCCTGACCATGGCTTCCTGGGTTGTATCGCGGCTGGGGTGGGGGCTTTCAGGGGACGAGGTCGGGATATTGGGACGGGTATTTCGTCTTGGACTCATTGAAAATGTCTGCTCTTGAATTTGGAAAGATGATTGATTCACGTAGCCGTGAGGCCTGTCGGCTGACAGGCCAAGGGCTTGAAGATGGTCCGGGAAAACGAACAGGCGGGTGCACTACATATGTATAGGGCGCCTGAAAGAAGCTTCGGGAGTGCTGGGACGGCTAGGTATGTTGGCGCGACGCGCCACCCAGTGAGAGAGGCCAACTCAATCGGGAGAGTCTGATGCCAAGGAGCGCACTCAGTACCAATCTGCGAGCGAACACCGCCGAATGTCCCAGCGTGAAGCTCTCCATCAATTCCACGCATTTCGCCCGCAATGAACGCAGTGCGTCATCATCCATCGGAGGCGTTCGATCGAGGCCTTCCCGGACCAGGTCCCGATAGACCTTGAGATGGTGGTCGCACAGGTTTGTCTTCCTCAGGTTCGCCACTTCAATGACGCGGGGCTCACCGGTATCGAATATCCACTTGCGGGTTTCAAGGTCGTAGCTCAACGTGCCGGCAGACCCATCCTTGACCGCCATGTGATAAACCTTGAGTCGTCTGGATGTCAGGCTCGACAGTTCACCGGTCAATGCTGCGCCAGGATCGGTAAGAGGGGACAAATACCGACCATCGAGCGCTTCCACATAAACCCGGCCGAACAGGCTTTCGACCGCATGAACGACGCCCTGCGCGGTGATGACTCTTATTTGGTCGACAAGATCATGCTCTTCAGGAATGGCAAGATGAATGACCGTTGTGCCAATCCGCAGCAGGTTGCCGGACAGTTCTATCTCCACTTGACCGAGGCCAGTGGCGTCGAGCTCCCAGGTGGAGGCCTGGGCCAACCGTGGTTTTGCGCCGGCCAGCGCACCTGGCGTGGACAGGCGTAGCGTCATGTTCGGGCTCAGGTGGACGAGGTACGTGGAGCCTTCGCCAATCAGGACTTCGATGCCCGTCTGTAGCGCGGGGGTGGTGAGCATGGCGCAGGTTGCCCGATTGCGCAGGTGATAGGGCTGTTTGTCCAGGGGGGGCAGCCAGGTGTATTGCTTTTTGGTTGGGGCCAGGGCTGACAGTGACGCTTCTGTTTTCCACGCCATCGGCGCTTTATCCGTGAAAGGCTTATCCAGCAGCAGGCTATAGTCGGGTGAGGGTTGGACCAGGCGATAGGACGCGCCATCTTTCATGACAAGAATAAACGTGTGATGTGAACTCAAGGCGGAAAACGCCCGTCGGTTCACCTCCACCTTCCGTGCGCTGTAACGTTCATCGGAACTCGCCAGGTTCTTCAGGACGACCTGCCTGTTTCCAAAGTGAAGCGTCAGGCCACATTCGCCATATCTGACGATGTCCCCTTCATCGTTTTGTGTGATATGCGCGCTGTAGTGGGCTTCGACGCGTGTCAGCTCCGCGTGCATATAGTCCAGATGGAGCGTTGTGGAAAACCGGCTTTTTTGTTTGACCTTGAGCGTCGTGAGCTCAATGAAACGTGAAACGAAAAAGCTCGAATCCTTGTCGTGGGCGATCTGTTGCTCCCCATCAGCGTTCAAAATGGCCGGGTTTCCGGGGGTGCCTGGCTGCACCATGACAGTTTCAATGTCGAGCGGGCCACCATGCTCGATCATCTCGGGCAAGTCCGGGACCAGATGGTAGCCATCCTTGGTCATGAACATCAGCCGATCGTTTTGCAGGCCCCTTGGATACTCAGTGTCTTCATAGACGTTCCTGATGATGACGGTGCGAAATTGCCAATCATTGGCGTCGAAGCATGACCGGATCACCAGGTTGCCTGATTCGATTCTCCAGCTTTCAATCAGGTCGGCCCTCCAGTCCAGCGCAATGGTGCTGTGGCCCGCGCCGTCTTCGGTGATGAAGACACAGCCCGGCTTATGAGCGATGGCATAGGCATCGTCACCAGGACCGCCGTCGGCATCACGGTTATTTCCACCGAGAATGAATATCCGGTCATCGCCCGCACCGGCCTCGATGGAATCATTGCCACGGGATTTGATGATGTTTACGTCAGCGGTACCCCTGATGACATTCGCGCCGCCTTCAGGGATCTCTACATTTTCGATGCTTTCAAGCTCAGCGTGGCGAGCGTGACCGCTCTCGGTGTCAGGACTGGTGGGAGTGATGAACGACACGTGCCCGGCGTCCAGGTCGACCTCGTAGCCCGATCGCGGTTTCTCACGGTCGCTGGCACGGCCCGATAAAACGAGAGTGTCATTGCCCAAGCCGCCGACAAGGCGGCTGTGGGTTTCATGGAGGGTTTCGGTGGCCCCCTCGAAGATGAAGACGTCATCCCTGGTGCCGCCGGTGAGTTGTTTTACGCCTGCTCCGTAATGGAAGACATTGGGTTTGTCTTCGGCACCGAGCACCGTGTCGTCGCCACCGCCGATATACCAGTGGATACCCTTGTGTTCAGCTGACGATACAACCACAGCACCCGGCGTTTCGGCCGTCACACCGCGGCGTGCATCGATCCGGTCGTCGTTGTCCTTGATCCTGGGACGTACCGTCGTCGCCTGGTATCCCTCGCCCGTCCACCAATTCCAGGTGTTGTAGGTCACCGGTTCGAGTTCCACGGTGAATTTGCCGTTTACGATGGCCTCCGTGCTGTCCTTCAGCGGACCCTTGAGCAAGTTCAGGGCGCTGGCCTGGAGCAGCTTCGAATGCCCGGCGGTGGCCTTGGCGATGGTGTAGCGATCCTGGATATCCCGATCAGGACTGATCGTCCAGAAGGCAAACCAGCCCGTGCGCAGGCGCTCCTGTACGGTGAGGTCTATATAGTCGTCGATTTCATCGACTTGACGAATCGCCCCCCAGACTTGCGACCCAACTACCAGGATGAGCCCCGCGGCAAGACCCATGGGACCGGCTGAGCCGAACCCCGCCAGTGCCGCCAGACCGATGGTGACAGTCATGGCGGCGCTGGTGACGCTCAACGCGGCGCTGACATAATGATCGATCGCCTCTTTCCCGGTAGCGTTGGCGGCGGCCTTGAAAGCGTCGACAGCGGCGACGATGTCGAAAGGCAGTGTCAGGACGCTGGCAATCAAGCCGCTTCCACGGGCCAGTTTCGTGGCGAAGGTCGTTTTAGTGAAATCACCGAGGGAACGCTGACCGGCCTTGATCATCTGGGTGGCTTGTCGGGTCACGGCGGCTTCGACACCGATCGACGCCACTTCGGCGGCCACGCTGCTGCCATTGAAAACGGTCTGGTAGGCATCCTTGTTGCGAATGGCATCTTGCAGGCCCCGCAGGCCGCTGTAGATACCGAAGGCCTGGAGCCCCAAACCCGTGGGAATGAGGACATTGCTCCTGGTTTTGCTCATCCAACGCAGTGGCTGCTGCGTAAATGCCTGGAAATCCAGCTTCTGGGCGGCTTTCAAGAGCTTTTCCAGCGGGGAACGATAGCTGGAGGGCGCCGTCACTGTTTCAGCATTCTCCCTCAACAATGGGAGCGCGGCGCGTAGGCGCTGACTCGCTATTTCGAACAGCAACGTCGGCAGCCGATAGTCGTCTGTGTCGGTGGTCAGTCTCAGGCGGGTTTCGATAGCAGGCGCGCTGAATTGCAAAGCGTCCACGAAGAAACGATTGGCAATGCGGAAAAACGTATTGTCCCCGTTCAGAGGCTGCCCATCAGCCGTTGCTCCCAGTGCATCGAGGGCTGAGCGGGTCACCGTTACGGAACCGATGTGCAGCGGGCCATAAAGTCGATCGACGACTTCAAGTTGGGCCCGCCTGTGCAGGTGTTCCGACGAAAGCGTTACGTTATCCACAGCGTTGAAGTGGAGTGTCTCGACGGTGTGTTCGTTTGCGTGTAAGCCCATGTCCGAAATGACGACGGTAGGCTTGTCGGGAAGGGAGCTGGGCTGGAGAGCCTTGGCCATGGTGAACGTCCTTGTTCAACGATGATTGAGGGCTCTATGTAAGGGATTTTCCTGAGGAGAGTATAGGAATGGGTTGTTGCCGCATTTTGCGCTCAGTGAGTGGACATCAAGGACAGCGCCCCCGCGCCTCCGAATAATCCCGCGCTGATGCGATTGAACCAACTCTGGCCCTTGCCCGTGCGCAGATACCGCGCCGCGCCGTGGGCACCGAGGCCGTAGGCCAGCTTGCAGAGCAGGTCGAGGACGGTCCAGGTGGCTATCATCACCAGCAGTTGCGGCAGGAACGGCTGCTCGGCGCTCAGGAACTGTGGCAGGAACGCGGCGAAGAAGAGGATGTCCTTGGGGTTGCTGGCGCCGAGCACGAACGCCCGACCGAACAGTGCGCGAAATCGTGGGACGGTAGCAGCCTGGGGCACTTCGGCGCCCCGGGAGGGTTGGCGCGATTGCTGCCAGCTCTGCCAGGCCAGGTAAAACAGGTACAGCGCGCCGACGATCTTCAAGGCACTGAACAACTTTTCCGAGGCCAGCAGCAGCGCACCGAGCCCCAGCGCGGAAGCGCTCAACAGGCAGATCGAGGCGAACACGCCGCCCAGGAACGCCGGGTACGAGCGGCGCAGGCCGTAGTTCAGGCTGTTGCCGATCATCAACAACGACAGCGGGCCGGGAATGAGGATCACCACCAGGGCTGCCCCGCTGAACAACAACCAGGTTTCCAGATTCATTGTTTTACTCCTGATGTACAAAAGCCCCGCCCGAAGGGGCGAGGCGGGTGGATCGATGCATCGCCTACAGGAAGACGAACTTGGCGATGAAAATCGCGCAGAGCGCCCATAGGCTGACAGAGATGTCCTTGTGTTTGCCGGTGCAGGCCTTGAGCACCACATAGGTAATGAAACCCAGCGCGATGCCGTCAGCGACCGAAAAGGTCAGAGGCATCATGATGGCGGTGACGATGGCCGGAATGCTGTCGGTCGGTTCGTCCCATTCGATGTGGGCCATACCGCCCATCATCAGCATGGCGACATAGATCAAGGCTCCGGCGGTGGCATAGGCAGGAATCATCCCGGCCAGTGGCGCGAAGAACATGGCGGCAATAAATAGCACGCCGACGGTCACCGCGGTAAGTCCCGTCCGGCCACCAGCGGCAACGCCGGCGGCGCTTTCCACGTAACTGGTCACCGGCGGCACGCCGACCATGGCGCCAAAGACACTGGAAGCACTGTCGGCCTTCAAGGCGCGAGACAGATTCTCGATCCGACCGTCGGCCTTCACCAGGCCGGCGCGCTGGGCGACGCCCATCAAGGTGCCGGCAGTGTCGAACATGTGGACGAACAGGAAGGCCAGCACCACGCTGATCATGCTGACGTTGAATACACCCGCCACGTCCATTGCCATCCAGGTCGGCGCCAGGCTGGGCGGTGTCGACATGACGCCGTTGTATTGCACCAGCCCCAGGCCCCAACCCGCCAGGGTCACGGCGATGATGCTGATCAGGATCGCACCGAACACGCGGTGGTAGCTGAGCACCGCGATCATCAGGAAGCACACGGCGGCCAGCAGCGGGCCGGGTTCACGCAGCGAGCCGAGTTTGATCAACGTGGCCGGACTGTCGACGATGATTCCGGCGGTCTTCAGACCGATCAAGCCGAGGAACAACCCGACCCCGGCGCCCATGGCGAACCGCAGGCTGACCGGAATGCTGTTGAGCAGCCATTCCCGGATCCGTGACAACGTCAGGACCATGAACAGCACACCGGAAACGAACACCGCGCCCAGGGCGGTTTCCCAGTTGTAGCCCATGGTGCCGACTACGGTGTAGGTGAAAAACGCATTCAGGCCCATGCCTGGCGCCAGGCCCACCGGCCAGTTGGCGTACAGGCCCATCAACAGGCAACCCAGGGCGGCGGCGATGCAAGTGGCGACGAACGCGGCGCCATGGTCGATGCCGGCGTCGGCCATGATGTTGGGGTTGACGAAAATGATGTAGGCCATGGTGATGAAGGTTGTCAGGCCGGCAATCAGCTCGGTCTTCACCGTGGTGCCATGCAAGCTGAGTTTGAAGAGGCGTTCCAGCCAGCCACTGCTTGATGGCGGCGAGAGATCCAGCGTTCGGGCTTCGGGTTTGCGGCTTTCCACAGCGAATACTCCTCAAGAGTTTTATTGTTATTTCCAGCGCCACGCCCCCTGAGGGTGGCTGCAGCGCTTTGAGGCAGGTAAGGCTGGCGAAGTGTTGACCTCGTGGTCAGAAACTCGCACGAGGCGAATTATGCTTTTGTATACAAATAAAGCAAATAATGTTTTTGGTTTTGTGGACGAAATGTTGGGCGATAGGGATATATCGCTCTTGAGGCACTCATCGCGAGCAGGCTCGCTCCCACAGGGATAGCGTCGCCGAGCACACATCCGTCAGCACCACGGTCCACTGTGGGAGCGAGCCTGCTCGCGATAGCGCCAGCCCAGGCAACCTCTGAACTAAGCCTTCCCCAACCCCAGGTTCACCGCCAGCCACCCATTCACCGCCTCTTCCCCAGCCTCGGCAAATACCCGCTCCAGCAATTTCACCTGCTCCCGACGCAACGCCTGTTCGAACCGCTCACCCTCGGCGGTCAGTGCCAGCAGTCGCTTACGCTTATCGGTTTCGGACGCGACGCTGTCCACCAAGTGCATCTCCATCAACTGCCGCAGCGGCATGTTCAGCGCCTGCTTGCTCACGCCGAGCAGGGCCAGCAGTTCTTTCACGCTGAGCGACGGGTAACGGGCGATGAAGAACACGATCCGCTGATGCACTCGACTCAACCCGCGACGTTCGAGCATTTCGTCGGCTTTGGCGGTGAATGCCTGGTAGCCGAAGAAAAACGCTTCCATCGCCATTTGTTGGGAGGATGGGTTTTTAAGGTCAATCATGTTGACGTATCCAGGAAGGTCGGAGTAATTTCGGTCAATAAGTTTGACTCATTTTCCCAATGCCTTGCTACAGGTGGTCCCATGGCTTTTTCCGAACGTGTCTCGCGCCTCAAAAGCTCTTTGATTCGAGAAATCCTCGCGGCGGCGCAGCGGCCGGAAGTGATGTCGTTTGCCGGAGGCCTGCCGGCAGAAGCCATGCTCCCGAAAGTGGAGTGGGAAGCCATGCCGCTGTCCATGGGCCAATACGGCATGAGCGAAGGCGAGCCGGCCTTGCGCGAAGCCCTGGCAGCGCAGGCGCGAGCGTTGGGCGTGGCCTGTGAGGCGAGCCAGGTGCTGGTGGTCAGCGGCTCCCAGCAGACCCTCGACCTGGCGGCAAAACTGCACATCGATGTCGGCACCGAAATCATGCTGGAAGCGCCGACCTACCTGGCGGCGCTGCAGATTTTCCAGCTGTTCGGGGCTGCTTGCATCACGGTGCCGCTGGAGGCCGATGGCCCCGACCTGCAGCAACTGCGAGCCCGGCTGGAGCAGCACCGACCGGCCTTCATCTATCTGATTCCTACCTTCCAGAATCCGTCGGCGGTGCGCTACAGCGAAGCCAAGCGCGATGCGGTGGCGGCGCTACTGGATGAGTTCGGCGTGACCTTGATCGAGGACGAACCTTACCGCGAGCTGACGTTCGACGGCGGTAGCGCCACGCCGATTGTCAGTCGCTTGAAAAAGGCCAGTTGGATTTACACCGGCACCGTCTCGAAAACCTTGTTACCGGGGTTGCGGGTCGGCTATCTGATCGCCAGCCCGGACCTGTTCCCGCATTTGCTGCGGCTCAAGCAATCGGCGGACCTGCACACCAACCGAGTCGGCCAATGGCAGGCACTGCAATGGATCGGCACCGGGCGGTATCACAGCCATCTCAGTGAGTTGAGGGACTTCTACCGGGATCGTCGCGACCGGTTCCAGGCGGGGCTGCAGACCCATTTTGCCGACATCGCGGACTGGAACGTGCCCCAGGGCGGGCTGTTTTTCTGGCTGACCCTCAAACGACCCTTGGACACCCGCACCTTGCTCGGCGCCGCGCTGGCTGCCGACGTGGCGTTCATGCCGGGCGAACCGTTCTTCCCCGAGCCGGACAAGCACCCTGGGCATCTGCGGTTGAATTTCAGTCACATTGACCCGGCGCGGCTGGACGAAGGGCTCCAGCGGTTGGCGGGGGTGGTGCGGGAGGCGATGGCTGCGCAAGCTGCCTGAATATCTGTAGTGACTGGGCTGGCCTCATCGCGAGCAGGCTCGCTCCCACAAGGGACCTGCGATCAACGCCACGCTCTGTGGGAGCGAGCCTGCTCGCGATGAGGCCGGACCAGCCAACAAAAAACCATCAGACCGCCGAAAACCGCTTATCCAGATAATCAATGATCACCTTGGACTCATACATCCAGGTGGTCTTGCCATCTTCTTCGATGCGCAGGCACGGCACCTTGAGCCGGCCACCTTGTTCCAGCAGCGTCTGGCGGTCCTGCTCATTGTTTTTCGCATCGCGCAGGGCCACCGGCACGTTGAGGCGGCGCAGGGTGCGGCGGGTCTTCACACAGAACGGGCAGGCATGGAACTGATACAGCGTCAGGCCACGCGCGGCCTGGTCGACCTGTGCCTGGACATCGGCCGGACGCTGTTTTTTGCTCGGGCGGGTGATGAAATCCAGAAAGATAATCAGCTGGCCCAGGCCAACTCGAAGCGCTTTGACGATCACGGTACAAGCCTCGCGGCACGGAAGAAGAGGGCGCGCAGCTTACCTGATTTTCACAGGCGAAAAAAAACCGGCGATCGATGCCGGTTTTCTTCGTAAGACGGGTTACTTGATGAGGCTGAGGAATTCGCTGCGGGTCGCGGCGTTTTCCCGGAACTCGCCCAGCATCACCGAAGTGATCATCGAGGAGTTCTGCTTCTCCACACCGCGCATCATCATGCACATGTGCTTGGCCTCGATCACCACCGCCACACCCAGGGCACCGGTCACCTGCTGGACCGCGTCGGCGATCTGGCGGCTGAGGTTTTCCTGGATCTGCAAGCGACGGGCGTACATGTCGACGATTCGCGCCACCTTCGACAGCCCCAGCACCTTGCCGCTCGGAATGTAGGCAACGTGGGCCTTGCCGATGAAAGGCAGCAGGTGATGCTCGCACAGCGAGTACAGCTCGATGTCCTTGACCAGCACCATTTCGCTGTTGTCGGAGCTGAACAAGGCGCCGTTGGTGACCTCTTCGAGGGTCTGTTGATAACCACGGCAGAGGTACTGCATGGCCTTGGCAGCGCGCTTGGGCGTGTCGAGCAGGCCCTCGCGGGAGACGTCCTCGCCCAGTTGGCCGAGAATCGCGGTGTAATTCTGTTCCAGAGACATGAAACTACCTGTGGGATTTTACGCAAAGGGCAAGGGTACGGTGGCGGACACGGCGCTGCAAGCTCGGTAATCACGGGCTACTCGTCGCGACCTTCCATCATGGTGCGCTTGAGCATCACATACACCGCCCCGGCGCCGCCGTGTTTCGCCTGGCAGGAGGTGAAGCCCAGTACTTGCGGATGCTGGCGCAGCCAGGTGTTGACGTGGCTTTTGATCATCGGTCGCTTGCCGTCCAGCCGTACGGCCTTGCCGTGGGTGACGCGCACGCAGCGGATTTCGAATTTCGTCGCTTCGGCCAGGAAGGCCCAGAGGGTTTCCCGGGCTTTTTCCACGGTCATGCCGTGCAAATCCAGGCTGCCTTCAAACGGGATCTGCCCGACCTTGAGCTTGCGCATCTGGCTTTCCTGGACGCCGTCGCGGGCCCACATCAACTCGTCTTCGGGACCCACGTCGATCACGAATTGATCGGACAAGCCATCCACGGTGGTGGCATCGGCGCGCACGGTAGCGGCCTGGCGCAGCTTGGCGATCTGAGCACGATCTGCCTTGGGTTTGCCGGTTTCGGCACGATCGTGTTTGATCGGTTTTACGCCCTGGATCGCACTTTTGAACAGGGAAAAGTCGTCGTCTTGCATGTCAGCCTCCGCGAAGGCCGACCAGTTTACCCAAGTCCCGCGGGATCGGGCGCGACAAAACGTCGAATGGCGGGTCAGTCGTGCTTTTTCATCAGGTGGGGAGCCATGGCCAGCTCCAGGGATTGACGGGCGCGACGGCGGCAGCGGCGCCAGAGCCAGATGCCCAGCCACAATACCAGCAGACCGACCGCCAGGATGATCGATGAACCGACCGGGGTAGCGTTCAACTCGCCCAGCGCGGGCGGGCGGCCCAGCAGGCTGGCGGCACCGGCCATGGCCAGCAGGATACCCAGCGTTGCCAGGAGCGCGGCGATCGCCGCACCGACACGAAACCGCCAGTTGCTCGGGCCTTTGGGCCGCAAGCGACGTGCGTCAAAACCATCGGATATCTTCATTCCGACCTTCCTCAGTGGGTATCGGCCCTTCGACCGGAAGATGCTCGGGTTGTTCCGGGGGCCAGGCGAATGAGAGGCTTTTGCGGATGAGCGGCGGAACGGGCCGCTCATCGAAGAACATTCAGATGAGGTCGTGGGTCAGGGCCAGCGTGGCGAAGTTGTCCGCCATGATCGCCATCTCGGTCTGGTGCACATGTTCGGCACTGAGCACGCCGCCCTTGTGCGGCAGGTCGCGGGTGGCACAGGCGTCCTCCACCAGCGTGCAGCGAAAACCGAGGTTCTTGGCAGCGCGCACGGTGGTGCTGACGCTGGAATGGCTCATGAATCCGCAGACGATCAGGTCCAGTGGGCCGAACTCTTCCAGGCGTTTTTTCAATTCGGTGCCGTGGAAGGCGCTTGGCAATAACTTGCCGATAACGGTTTCGTCGCCCTGGGGTTCGAGCCCCGGGATGAACTCGCCGCGTTCGCCCTGAGGGTCGAAGAGCCCGCCATGGGTGCCCAGGTGACGCACATGCACGATCGGGCGGCCGGCGGCACGGGCCGCGCGGAGCAATTGCTTGATGTTCGCGACCGCTGCATCCATGCCGCTCAGGGCCAGGGGCCCGGCGAGGTATTCCTTCTGGGCATCGATGATGATCAGGGTCGCTTGACTCAGGTTGGCCGCCGCGTAACCACGGCCGCTGAGTTGAAACATCGTTTTTGGAACGGACATTCTGGGGCTCCTTCGGGTGGGGCTTTTGCGACATTGTCCTCTGGCTGAGCGGTTCTGTGAATCGCTTCCATCGCAAGGGCCGCCGTTGCTGGCCTACAGCCTTGTCAAGATGCCTGTGGTGTTCAATAGGTAGCTCAAAAAATGGAAAGATCCTACGGTCGCCCTGGCGTTTTTCGGTCGTCCTTGAGGCCGGTTTGGGTGAGGGCGTGTTTGGCTGTTAGACTCGCCAGTCGTTTTTTCTGGAGTTTGCCGCCGTGATCACTTCCCGCCTTCGCACCCTGCGCGACCATATCCGTTGGGCCGTCAGCCGTTTTCATGGGGAGGATCTGTTTTTCGGCCATGGCACCGACAACGCCTGGGATGAAGCCCGGCAATTGGTGTTGGGCGCGCTGCATCTGCCTTGGGAAATCTCTGACAGCTACCTGGACTGCCGGCTCGAAGACGATGAGCTGGTCCATGTACAGCGCCTGTTGCATCGACGTATCGCCGACCGCATCCCGACGGCTTATCTGCTGGGGGAGGCCTGGTTCTGCGGAATGTCTTTCATCGTCGACGAGCGCGTGCTCATTCCGCGCTCGCCCATCGGTGAGTTGATCGAGAAACGCTTCGAGCCCTGGCTGGCCCAGGAGCCTGCGAGAATCCTCGACCTTTGCACCGGGTCGGGCTGCATCGGCATCGCCTGTGCCTACGAGTTCCCGGAGGCCGAGGTGGTGCTGGCGGACCTGTCGTTCGAAGCGCTGGAAGTCGCCAACCAGAACATCGAGCGTCACGGCGTCGACGAGCGTGTGTTTACGGTGCAGGGCGATGGTTTCGACGGTCTGCCGGGGCAGCGTTTCGACCTCATCGTGTCGAATCCGCCCTACGTCGATGCGGAAGATTTCGCCGACATGCCCCAGGAGTACCAGCACGAACCGGCGCTCGGGCTGGCTTGTGGCGACGATGGCTTGAACCTGGTCCGCCGGATGCTGGCCGAGGCGGCCGATCATTTGACCGAGAAGGGGTTGTTGATCGTTGAAGTGGGCAACAGCCAGGTTCACGTCGAAGCGCTGTATCCGGAAGTCGATTTTGCCTGGCTGGAGTTCGAGCGCGGCGGCCATGGCGTGTTCATGCTCAGCGCCGAACAGTGCCGCCAGCATCAGGCGTTGTTTGCTTCGCGGGTTTGACCCGAGTGAGCTGACGGAACTGTCCTTGTGGCGAGGGGATTTATCCCCGTTGGGGTGCGAAGCGCCCCCAAACCTGTCCACGCGGTGTAGCAGGAAATTTGCGGGGGCTGCTGCGCAGCCCAACGGGGATAAATCCCCTCGCCACGGGTTATGTTTCAAGCAGCCCTCAATCAGTGCCGCGTCGCAATCCAGATCAACAGCCCCGCCTGGAACATGGCAAAGGCCACCAGGCAGGTGATGGTGAAACGCAGGCCGGCGTCTTCGCGCTTGAACTTGGAAACCCGTTCTTCCTGCTTCTGCAGTTTGACTTCCTGTTCCGCCAGGTTCTGCTCGGCTTGTTGCAGCATCTGCGCGGCTTCGAGGATTTCCACGAACTGCACCTTCTCGGTGTTCCAATCCCCCACCAGGTCACCGACCTGGACTTGCTTGACGCTGCCCTTGAGATGCTGGGCGTCGGCGTAGACCACCGCAAAACCATGGGCCTTCAGGAAGTGATCGCGGCGCAGGCGGGTGTCTTCGTTCAGGGCGTCCTTGTTATTCAGGTCGGTGCCTTCCACTCGATAGCCCGACCAGCGTTTCTTGGCCCAGGTGATGGCCTGGGCGGCGAGGAAGCGGCCAAGGCCGCGATTCAACGGCTCGACTTGCAGGCTGTCAGGAGAAAAATGCAGGCGTTTCTCGACATGGTCGGCCCAGACGTCCAGATGATTCTGCTCCTTGCGCACCCGCTGGCCCGGCAACTGAACGCTCATGCGCAGCAAACTGCGCTCCTTGCTGTGGCGCTCGGCATAGTTGAATTCGACGAACCGCAGCGGCCGCGCACCCGTGGCACGGTCGGTCTTGAGCGGGGCCAGCCGGAGCATCTTATGGTGCTCGGCCTGCACGTCCGCCCAAGGCAGCTCCGCCACTGCTGGGGCGGGCGTCTCGGCGGTGGTGTCGGGTGTAGCTTCAGTGTCAGTCATAACGGCGAAATCCTGTCCAGGCCGGCTTGTCGACAGTCAATGCGCTGTCCGACACCGGTTTATCGGCCATTCTCGTCAGGACTTCAGTGCCAACTTGTTCAATGGGGCGCGATCGAGCCGATAAAACCCACGATGCGGGTGCCCAGCTCGGCCGCGAGGGGCAGGTTGGGGTCCTTGTAGGAGTCCAGTTGCCGTTTCACGTCGTTGGGCACGATGCGCATCACGTGGTTCATGCCTTCAATCAGTGCCAGTTCGGCGTCGGGTTTGGCGGCCTTCAATTGCCTGGCGTCCTCGACGCCGACCTGGATGTCATGGCTGCCCTGGACGATCAGCGCCGGTACTTTAAGCGCGGCGAAAGCTTGGGCGGGGTCCTGGCGAAACAGCGAAATCAGGTACGGCTGGACGCTGGGGCGAAAAATGAATTGCAACTGCGCCGGCACGTTCCCATCCAGACGGCCTGCCTTGAGGCTGTCGAGCAGTTCGTTACTGCGCAGCATCAGGGGCGGCGGCAGGCGCTGGCTCAGTTGTTGGCGCAGCACCTGATCGATCGGCCGGGCGCTGCCGGACAGCGAAATCACCGCCGCCGCATGGGCCCGGGGCGCGGCGAGGCTGGCAATCAGCGCGCCTTCGCTGTGGCCCAGCAGAATCAACGGGCCCATCCGCGGGTCGGCGGCGAGTTTGCGGCTCCAGGCCACGGCATCGGCCACGTAGGCTTCGACGCTCAGGTTGCGTTCGTCCGGCGTTGCGGCAAGGCTGGCGGCCACGCCGCGTTTGTCGTAGCGCACGCTGGCGATGTTGTGCCTGGCCAGTACCCAGGCCAGGCGCTTGAGGCTGTCGTTGCGACCGCCCTCGGGGTTGTTTCCGTCACGATCCGTAGGACCCGACCCGGAAATGATCAGGACAACCGGCACCGGTGTGTCGGACTTGGGCAACAGCAACGAGCCGAACAGCTCGCCGTTGCCCGTGTCGAGGCTGATGGGACGTTGCAACACCACGGCCTGGGCCAGGCCGGAAAAGAGGGTAAGGCACAAAACAAGCAGCTTTAACATCATCAAGCCATTAGTTGCGAAGGTGCCGGTTGGACTGGCGGCCACCGATAAGGTTCGAGGATGAACTAAGCCGGGAGCCTGCGTATACTGGCGGCCATTACGAATCGGCGATTTCTCGGAGCTCCCTGCATGTCCGGCAATACCTACGGCAAGCTGTTCACTGTCACCACCGCGGGCGAAAGCCATGGCCCGGCGTTGGTCGCCATTGTCGACGGCTGCCCGCCGGGCCTGGAGATTTCCCTGGAGGACCTGCAGCGTGACCTGGACCGCCGCAAGCCTGGCACCAGCCGCCACACCACCCAGCGCCAGGAGGCTGACGAAGTCGAAATCCTGTCCGGTGTGTTCGAAGGCCGTACCACTGGCTGCGCCATCGGCCTGCTGATCCGCAACACCGACCAGAAGTCCAAGGACTACTCGGCCATCAAGGATCTGTTTCGCCCGGCCCACGCCGACTACACCTACCACCACAAGTACGGTGAGCGCGACTACCGTGGCGGTGGCCGCAGTTCGGCTCGGGAAACCGCCATGCGCGTGGCGGCCGGGGCGATTGCCAAGAAGTACCTGGCCAGCCAGGGCATCGTGATTCGCGGCTATATGAGCCAGTTGGGCCCTATCGAAATCCCGTTCAAGACTTGGGACTCGGTGGAGCAGAACGCGTTTTTCAGCCCCGATCCGGACAAGGTGCCGGAGCTGGAGGCCTACATGGACCAACTGCGCCGGGACCAGGATTCGGTCGGCGCGAAGATCACCGTCGTGGCCGAGGGCGTGATGCCGGGACTCGGTGAGCCGATCTTCGACCGCCTCGACGCCGAACTGGCCCACGCGCTGATGAGTATCAACGCGGTGAAGGGTGTGGAAATCGGCGCCGGTTTCGCCTGTGTTTCCCAGCGCGGGACCGAGCACCGCGACGAACTGACCCCCGAAGGTTTCCTGAGCAACAACGCCGGTGGCATTCTCGGCGGAATTTCCTCGGGTCAGCCGATCGTGGCGCACCTGGCCCTCAAGCCCACGTCCAGCATCACCACGCCGGGTCGTTCCATCGATATCCACGGCAACCCGGTGGAAGTCATCACCAAGGGCCGCCACGACCCGTGCGTCGGCATCCGTGCCACGCCGATTGCCGAGGCGATGATGGCGATCGTGCTGATGGATCACCTGTTGCGCCACCGTGGCCAGAACGCCGATGTGCGGGTCGCCACCCCGGCGCTGGGTCAGCTTTGATGGCTGACTGGCCGAGCGCCGTGGCCTGACGGGCATGGCGGCACTGCCGTACTGGCGGCTCTCCAGTTTCTACCTGTTCTATTTCGCGTTGCTCGGATCGACGGCGCCGTTCCTGGCGCTGTATTTCGATCACCTGGGGTTCAATGCGGCGCGCATCGGCGAGCTGGTGGCGATTCCCATGCTGATGCGTTGCGTGGCGCCGAACATTTGGGGATGGCTGGGGGATTACACTGGCCAGCGCCTGGTGATCGTGCGTTTTGGTGCGATCTGTACGCTGCTGACTTTTTCGCTGATCTTCATCCACAAGAGCTACGCCTGGCTGGCCATGGTCATGGCATTGCATGCCTTCTTCTGGCATGCCGTGCTACCGCAGTTCGAAGTCATCACTCTGGCTCACTTGAGCGGGCAAGCGTCGCGCTACAGCCAGATTCGCCTGTGGGGCTCCATCGGCTTCATCATCACGGTGGTTGCGCTTGGGCGGTTGTTCGAATGGTTGAGCCTGGACATCTACCCGGTGGCGCTGGTGCTGATCATGAGCGGTATCGTGCTTGCCAGTTTCTGGGTGCCCAATGCCCAGCCGATGCAAGGGCCGCGTGTGGCAGGGGATGGCTTTCTGCGGCAGTTGTGCAACCCGGGCGTCCTCGCGTTTTATGTCTGTGTCGGCCTGATGCAGGTGAGCCATGGACCGTACTACACCTTCCTGACCTTGCACCTGGAGCACCTGGGCTACAGTCGCGGCTTGATCGGTGTGCTCTGGGCCGTTGGCGTGGTGGCTGAAGTCCTGATATTCCTGTTGATGAGCCGGATCCTGGCGCGATTTTCCGTGCGCCGGGTGCTGTTGGCGAGCTTTCTGCTGGCGGCATTGCGCTGGTTGCTGCTGGGATCCCTGGCGGAGTTCCTCTGGGTGCTGCTGTTTGCCCAGGTTTTGCACGCCGCCACCTTCGGCAGCTTTCACGCCGCCGCCATTCATTTCGTGCAACGTAGTTTCGGTCCACGCCAGCAAGGTCAGGGCCAGGCGTTGTACGCGGCGCTGGCCGGAACGGGCGGGGCGTTGGGTGCGTTGTATTCCGGCTACAGCTGGACCGCCCTGGGTGCCAGCTGGACGTTCAACATCGCCAGCCTCGCGGCCTTTGCGGCAGCCGTCCTCATTGCCGTACGCATGCAAGAAGACAGGCCATGAGCCTTCGAACCGTTAATTTGCTGGAGCCATTGTCATGAGCAGCCTGTCCGTTTATCACGTCTCAAGTCCCGAGATCCCGAACAAGGTGTTGACGCATTTCGAGGACATCGTCGCGACCCTGGCTGAGAAAGGCATTCGCTTCGATCGCTGGCAACCCACGACGAAACTCCAGGCCGGTGCCAGCCAGACTGAGGTCATCGCGGGTTATCAGATGCAGATCGACGCATTCAAGGCCGAGCGTAGCGATGTCTCGGTGGATCTCATCAGCCTCGACAGTGACTACCCGCAAAAAGCCGAACTGCGCGCCAGGTTTCTGAGGGAGCATTGCTATGCCGGGGAAGAGACACGGTTCTTCGTCTCGGGGCGTGGCTTGTTCAGCCTGCATCTGGACGACTACGTGTATGCGGTGCTGTGTGAAAAGAACGACTTGATCACCCTGCCGGCCGGCACACCACACTGGTTCGACGCGGGCGAACACCCGCATTTCATGGCGATTCGCTTGCGCGACGATTCCAGGGGGTGGGAAGAGACGTTCACCGGCGATGAAATCGCCAGCCAGTTCCCGATTTTAGAAGACTGAAACCTGTGGGAGCGCCTCCCGCAAACCATGTGGGAGCGGGCTTGCTCGCGAAGGCGGAGTGTCAGAGACAAATGCCTCAACTGACCCATCGCTATCGCGAGCTCGCTTCCCTCAGTCACTGTTTCCAATCTATTCAGGCGCTGTGGTAGGTCGGCAATGCGAAGCGATGCTGACTCTGCAGCAGGGTGATCTGTGGCAGCTCGCTGGCCTGTTCGGCCAGGTCACGACGGATTGCGCTGATGGCCCAGGACAACTGGTCCCCGGCGTGCAACTGAGCGTAGGAAATCGTGCGTTTGAACAGTTTGCCTTCGCTGTTGCGCAGGGTCAGCAGAATGCCGCCATCCGGGCGTGCCTGTGTGGTGACTTCGTAGTTGGAAAACAGGGATGCAAATTTTTCTTGAATCATATTCATGTGACTGCTCCATGGTGTGGCAAACCGTGGAGAACCTGTTGCAGCGTCTGTGCCAGTCTGTGGCTGGCACTAAAATCCTTTAAAAACAATAAGTTATAAACCTCGCTGTTTTTCGCTTTCGTGCATCTTGCATGAATGGCCATCGTGCATCCTGCATTTTGCGTGGTCTGGCAATTATTTTTGGAACCAAATGAGCCTCCGGCGCTCACGCTTCGCCTGCGCCGAGCAATGGATACAAAACATTGCAAAAACCGCATGTACAGCGCCGGAATCCCTGGCGTAATTTCGAGCGCAAATCACTTCCATCCGATGCCAAGAACCGAGGCCCGCGAGGTCGAACGGGGAGTTTCATGAGTCGTACACCCAGCGACGCCATTACCTGGGGCATGATGCTGCGCAAGCTGCCCACCCTTGCCAGGGCCATTCCCCGGATCGTCAAGGGCCTGAAGCTTGCCAACGTGCGGGATCCGGCCCAGCCGTGTGGCCTGGGGTGGTGTTTCGAACAAGCCGCGCAACGCAATCCCCTGGGGCCGGCATTGTTGTGGGGTGACCTGTCCCTGAGCTATATGCAGGTCAACGAGCAGGCCAATCGCATGGCCCATTACCTCTTGGCACAGGGCATCGGCAAGGGGGATTGCGTTGCTGTATTCCTGGAAAACCGTCCGCAACTGCTGGTGACGGTGCTGGCCGTGGCGAAGGTCGGGGCGGTCAGTGCCATGGTCAATACTTCGCAGACGGGAGATGCACTGGTGCACAGCCTGGCGCTGGTCGCGCCAGTCGCGGTGGTGGTGGGGGACGAGCGCGTCCCGGCCTACAACGACGTGCGAAGCCGAACCGCACTGTCGAGCGCTCGCACCTGGTGGGTCGCGGATGAACAAGGCACAGGGGTTCCCGAGGGATTCGTCGACCTGATGGGCAGCAGCCAGGGCTATCCGGGCGACAACCCGTCCAGCAGCCGGCAGGTGTTTTTCAACGATCCCTGTTTTTACCTCTACACCTCGGGCACCACCGGGTTGCCCAAGGCCGGCGTGTTCCGCCACGGTCGCTGGATGCGCACCTCCACCAGCTTCGGCTTGATCGCCCTGGACATGCAGCCGCACGACATTCTCTATTGCACCCTGCCGCTGTACCACGCTACAGGGCTGTGTGTCTGTTGGGGGGCGGCGATTTGCGGTGCCTCGGGGTTCGCCATCCGGCGCAAGTTCAGCGCCAGCCAGTTCTGGAGCGATGTACGCCGTTATCGGGCGACCACCCTGGGGTATGTCGGTGAGTTGTGTCGCTACCTGGTGGATCAGCCCGCCAGTGTCGAAGACCGCCGGCATGAAGTCAGGAAGATGATTGGCAACGGCTTGCGTCCAGGCGTCTGGTCGACCTTCAAGACGCGTTTCGGCATCGAGCATATCTGCGAGTTGTATGCCGCCAGCGACGGCAACATCGGTTTTACCAACGTGCTGAATTTCGACAACACCGTCGGTTTCTCCCTCATGGGCTGGGAGCTGGTGCGGTACGACCACGACAGCGGGACGCCGTTGCGCAACCTGCAAGGGCGCATGCAAAAGGTGCCCAAGGGGCAACCGGGCCTGTTGCTGGCGAAGATCGACGACAAGGCGCCCCTGGACGGCTATACCGATCCGGCCAAGACCGAAAAAACCGTCTACCGGGACGTCTTCGTGCCCGGCGACCGTTATTTCAACACCGGTGACCTGCTGCGCAATATCGGCTTTGGGCATGGGCAGTTCGTCGACCGCCTGGGCGACACGTTCCGTTGGAAAGGTGAAAACGTCTCCACCACGGAAGTCGAAAATGTCCTGCTGCAGCATCCGCAGGTGGCCGAGGCAGTGGCCTACGGTGTGGAAATCGCCGGCACCAACGGGCGCGCCGGCATGGCGGCGATCACCCCGGCCGAATCCCTGGCGACCCTGGATTTCAGCGAGTTGCTCCAGTTCCTGCAAGGCCGGTTGCCACCCTATGCGGTACCGCTGTTCTTGCGTATCAAAGTGAAGATGGACACCACCGGCACTTTCAAATATCAGAAGACCCGCCTGCGCAGCGAAGCGTTCGACCCTTGCGTCACGGGCGAGGAGCCGGTCTATGCCTGGTTGCCCGGCACCGGAACCTACGTGCGTGTCGACCGGCAGTTGGCGACGCAGATCCAGGGTGGGCAATACCGCTATTGATTCCGGCTATGGCCGGTACAGGGAAAAAGAGGATGACAGGGCAGGAGTCCCCCCGGAAACTAGCCGCTTTGCAAAGACCCGAATGGAGTGTTCTCATGCCCGATACAAGCCGTCAGATGACCCCGGAAGAGGCAGCGGAATTTGCCGAGCAGGTATTCAACGTGGCACGCCAGGGCGACGCCGCCATGATGGCCGCGTTGTTGAGCAAAGGCCTTCCGCCCAACCTGCGCAACCACAAGGGCGATACCTTGTTGATGCTGGCCGCTTATCACGGACACGTGGATACGGTGAAAGTGTTGCTGGAGCACAAGGCTGATCCGGAAATACGCAACGACAATGGCCAGAGCCCGATTGCCGGCGCGGCCTTCAAGGGCGACTTGGCCGTGGTTACGGCGCTGGTGGAGGGCGGCGCCCAGGTGGAAGGCGCTTCCTTCGATGGCCGAACGGCGTTGATGATGGCGGCGATGTTCAACCGGGTGCAGATCGTCGATTACCTGATCAGCAAAGGCGCAGACCCGAAAGCCAAGGACGCCAATGGTGCCTCGGCCCTCGATGCGGCCCGGACCATGGGCGCGGTGGATACCACGGCGCAGTTGGAAAAACTGATCGGCTGAACCTCCATGGCTCTTTTGGCATCGGTTGTGGGAGCAAGCTTTGCCCCCACAACCTGATCCCTCCGCGAATGGGGTATCCTGCGCGGCTTAACTCTCATCGCCACAGGATTCACCATGAAAGCCGCACTCATCGAACTCATCAGCAAAATCAGCTCCGGTTGCCTGGGCGATGCCGACATCGAGAGGATTGCGGACGAAGCGGCCCAGGCTTATGCCGATCCGGTCGCATTTCTGGCAGCCAATCCGGATATCAATTACGACGACACCTTTCCGATTCCACTGGGTGAGTGGGTCGTGGTGGGCAGCCTGCCGGACACCGTGCTGTTCCAGGCCGACACCTATGTGCAATTGTTCGAACAGATCCTCGCTTCGTTCGGCCCCGGCGTGGCGTTCAACCTCAAGCCCAAGCAACTGGCAAAGACTGAGCCGCTCACCGCGCTCAATCGCATCCAGATCCAGATGAGCAGCCTGAACAAGGAAAACGGCGGTTACGTGCTGATGAACTTCAGCCAGTTGCTCGACGATGAATTGCAGATGGTGTTGGTGTACGGCAACGATGTGCCGCGTGTGCTGGAACTCTGTGCCGAGGTCGGCATTGCTGCCGCGCCGGCCCTGGAAGCGCTGAAGGTCGCGGTTCACGTTTAAGCAAGAAAACGGAACCCTCATAGGGGCGCCGCTATCCTAAGAGTGCATGTCACCATTTGGGAGCGACACCATGGGTTCCACTTTCAACGGCCTGATAGGCCTGATCATCCTGGCGCTCGATATCTGGGCGATTATCAATGTGCTCAAGAGCGGCGCCGGAACCGGCGCGAAAGTGCTGTGGGTGCTGCTGATCCTGCTGCTGCCGGTGCTGGGACTGATTATCTGGGCAATCGCCGGGCCGCGAGGCAACGTACGGGTCTGACCTCGTCCTGAAACGGCCCGGCGGCTTGCGCGCCGCCGGGCTCCACCTTGTCAGGCTGTTGCCAGCGAGTGTTGGCGCGAAGTGCCCAAAAAGCGCAGCAAGGCCAACAGCGGGAAGGCACTGCCGACGATCACCACCCACAGCCAGCCACCGTGCTCATAGACCGCACTGGCAATCGATGAACCGAAGGCGCCGCCGACGAAGATGCTGGTCATGTACAGCGCGTTGAGGCGGCTGCGGCTTTTGGCATCGAGGGCATAGATGGTGCGCTGGCCCAGGACCATGTTCATCTGTACGCAGAAATCCAATACCACGCCCGTGACCGCCAGGCCAATGACGCTGTAGAGCGGATGGATGAACGCGGGCAGAAAGCTCAGGCTGGCAAAGAGCATCGCCAACAGCGAAGCGATACGGGTGTGGCCGGCATCCGCCAACCGACCGGCAATGGGCGCGGCGATGGCCCCGATGGCGCCAACCAGGGCAAACAACGCGATCTCGCTCTGACTCAGGCCATGGTTGCGCGCCAGCTCCAGGGGCACGGCGGTCCAGAACAGGCTGAAGGTGGCGAACATGCAGGCCTGATAGAAAGCCCGCTGACGCAGCAGCGGTTGCTGGCGCAGAAGGGTGCCGAGAGAGCCCAGCAATTGTCCATAGGTAGCGCTGTGGTCAGGCTGCCGCTTGGGCACGGTGAACGCCAGGACGATGCTGATGGCCGCCATCAAGGCCGCCGCGCTCATGAACATGGCCCGCCAGCCGAAATGATCGGCGACGACGCTGGAAACCGGCCGCGCCAGCAGAATCCCCAGTAGCAATCCCCCCATGATTGCGCCGACCACCCGGCCGCGGGACGCTTCCGGCGCAAGATGCGCAGCCAGAGGGATAAGGACTTGCACCGAGACCGAACTGAACCCCACCAGCAGTGACACCAGCAGAAACACGTTCGGCTGCTCGGTGAAGGCGGCCCCCAGCAGGCTGGCAATTGCCACCACCGTCGTGAGAATCATCAGCCGCCGGTTTTCCAGCAGGTCACCCAGCGGAACCAGGAAAAACAGGCCAAGGGCATAACCGATCTGGGTCAGCGAAACGATCAGACTGGCCATGGTGCTGGTCAGGCCGACGTCGGGAGCGATCAGTTCGATGATGGGCTGGGCGTAGTAGATGTTGGCAACGATGGCTCCGCAGCAGAAGGCAAACAGCAGAACCATGCCTCGGGTGAGGGCGGGTGGATGAGCACTCATGGCAATCTCGACAGCAGGGAAAGGATGGTCGTGAGGCTAAAGCGTTGCGCGGCTCTGGAACAGGCTTTGTGGCTGATACCAGACATGCCTGCCATTGATGGACGAGAGAATTTATTTGTGGCGAGGGGATAAATCCCCTCGCCACAATCGCTTTCTGAGCAGCTCCTATTGTCCGCTATAGATCTGGTCGAAAACCCCACCGTCATTGAAGTGAGTTTTCTGCACCGTGCGCCAGTCGCCGAAAGTTTTTTCCACCGATAGGAAATCCACTTTCGGGAATCGATCGGTGTATTTGGCCAGGACGGCCGGATCCCGTGGACGCAGGTAGTTGGCAGCCGCAATTTCCTGGCCTTCAGGCGACCACAGGTACTTGAGGTACGCCTCGGCGGCCTCGCGGGAGCCTTTTTTCTCGACGACCTTGTCCACCACGCTCACCGGTGGCTCGGCTTCGGCGGACACGCTTGGGTAGACCACCTCGAACTGATCGCGGCCGAATTCGCGGGCGATCATTTCGGCTTCGTTTTCAAAGGTCACCAGTACATCGCCGATCTGGTTGGTCATGAACGTCGTGGTCGCGGCGCGGCCACCGGTGTCCAATACCGGGGCCTGCTTGAACAGCTTGCCGACGAAGTCCCGGGCCTTGGTTTCATCGCCACCGTTCTTGAGCACATAGCTCCAGGCCGACAGGTAGGTGTAGCGGCCATTGCCGGAGGTTTTCGGGTTCGGCACGATCACCTGCACGCCATCCTTGAGCAGGTCGGGCCAGTCTTTCAGGGCCTTGGGGTTGCCCTTGCGCACGATGAACACCGTGGCCGAGGTGAACGGGGCGCTGTTGTTCGGCAGGCGGGTGACCCAGTTGTCCGGCACCAGTTTGCCGTTGTCCGCCAGGGCATTGATGTCGGTGGCCATGTTCATGGTGATGACATCCGCCGGCAGGCCGTCGATCACCGAGCGTGCCTGCTTGCTGGAGCCGCCGAAGGACATCTGCACCGTGATGTTTTCGTTGTGCTCGGCCTGCCAGTGCTTCTGGAAGGCTGCGTTGTAGTCCTTGTAGAAATCGCGCATCACGTCGTAGGAGACGTTCAGCAAGGTCGGGGCGGCGTGGGCCAGGCTGCCGAAGGTCAGGCCGGCGGCGAGAAGGGTGGCGCCAAAGAGGTTCTTCACTGCGAATTCCTTTTTATCGAAAGGGGGTTCCGGGCAACCGGCTGACACTAGCGGCTAGCCAATAGACCTTCAAGCATCAAAAAGTGCTTTGCTTATTCCAGTTTCTTGAACAAGGCGTTGCCGCAGCGGGAGCAGAACGCCGCACCGTGCTCGTGATTGTTTTTGCTGCACACCGGGCAATCATGCTTGAGCTGGTCGCCGCGCATGGCCGTGGCCAATTCGGCTGTAAAGATACCGGTCGGCACGGCAATGATCGAATAACCGGTGATCATCACCAGCGATGAGATCACCTGGCCCAGCGGGGTCTTGGGCACGATGTCGCCGAAGCCCACCGTGGTCAAGGTCACGATGGCCCAATAGATGCCCTTGGGGATGCTGGTGAAACCATGCTCCGGCCCTTCGATCACATACATCAGCGTGCCGAACACGGTCACCAGCGTCGAGACGCTGACCAGGAATACGATGATTTTCTGCTTGCTGCCGCGCAGCGCCGACATCAGGTAGTTGGCCTGCTTGAGGTAGGGGCTGAGCTTGAGCACCCGAAAAATCCGCAGCATGCGGATGATCCGGATGATCAGCAGGTACTGGGCATCGCTGTAATACAAAGCCAGGATTCCGGGCACGATCGCCAACAGGTCTACCAGACCGTAGAAACTGAACGCATAGCGCAGGGGCTGGGGCGAGCAGTACAGGCGCAAGCCATATTCAACGAGAAAAATGAAGGTGAAGCCCCACTCGATATAAGCCAGCAGCGCCGCGTAGTTCTTGTGCACGGTGTCGATGCTGTCGAGCATCACCGTCACGAGGCTGGCAAGGATGATCAACAGCAATACGCTGTCGAAGCGCCGGCCGGCCACGGTGTCGGTCTGGAAAATCATGATGTAGAGGCGTTCACGCCAATTGTTGCTGCTGTCCATAACCTTCGCTCGAGTCAGAATCAGCGAAGCCTAGGTCGATTGTCTCGCAGAGTGCAAGGCGTGGTGTCGAGACGGATCTGGCGCCAGGCCCGAACCGTGGCGCGAACCAGCCAGCAGGCGAGGATAAACGGGGCGGTCAGCGGCGCCAAGCCGAGGGCGGCAAAGCCCGGCGCAAGCAGCAGTGCCAGAACGATTCCCGCCAGCGGCAACCAGGGCTGCTCTCGCTGTTGGCTGAGGGCCAACGCCACCAGTGCGCAGTTGTAGCTACCGAGTCCCAGCAAGGCTTGCTCGCTGTCGTGGTGCAGCCAGGTAAATACAAACCCGGCCGCCGATCCGAACAGTGCCCAGCCGGCGGCACGACGGTCCGCAACCAGCAGGCCAGCCGCAATCAGCGCGCCCGCCAGTGGGTGATCGAGAAACATCACCTGGCCCAGGCCTTTCAATGGGGCGGCCAACAGATTGAGCAGCGTCGCATCAACCGGCACGGACAGGGGTAGCGTTGGGGCGAGACTCAGCAGCCACCAACCGAGCCCTACGAAGGGCGCGGTGTAGGGGGGCAGGCCGTGCGGAGCCCGAGTGCGATGCAGCCACTGTTGGGTCAACATCGCGCTGAGCCCGCCGCCGGCAATGATCAAGGGCGGCAACAGGGCCGACCAGGGCAAGGCAAGGCTCAGCAGCAACCCCAGCAGCACGCCGTTGTAGCTGAACAGGCCGGCCTGTCGATCGGCCTTGGCGTAGCCGCGCCGTTGAGCGGTGAGCAGCCCGGCCACGCCCCCCAGCAATGCGCCGCCGAAAAGGGACGGAGCCGTGAGCAGGATTGCCAGCAGGCACAGCAGGCCGCACAACGGATGGCGCTGGAGGAAGATCTGGCTGAAGCCGTTGAGCAGGGCGGTGGCCCAGTCGGGGCAATGGGTGTTTTGCATGTTTGGGTGTCTGATAGACCGGGTTGACCTCATCGCGAGCAGGCTCGCTCCCACAGGATTTTTGAGCGCCGCAAGTCCTGTGTGGGAGCGAGCCTGCTCGCGATGAGGCCGGTACAGGCGCTAGATCAACGTCTCGATACGCAACGAGTTGGTCGACCCCGGCTTGCCAAACGGTACGCCCGCCGTGATCAGCAGGGTGTCGCCACGCTGGGCCATGCCTTGGGCCTGAGCGATTTCCAGCGCGGTGGAACAGACTTCGTCCACCTGCCGCAGCCGATCGTTGACCACCGAGTGCACGCCCCAGGCCACCGTCAGGCGCCGCGCTGCTTGAAGGTTCGGCGTGAGGTTGAGGATCGGCACGGTGGGCCGCTCCCGCGCCGCCCGCAAACTGGAGCTGCCCGACTCGCTGTAGTTCACCAGCACTGCCACCGGCAGGACATTGCTGATACGGCGGATCGCGCAACTGATGGCGTCCGACACCGTGGCCTCGGCTTTCGGCCGGCTGACATCCAGTTGTGCCTGGTAGTCCGGCCCGTTTTCCACCTGGCGAATGATCTTGCTCATCATCTGCACGGCTTCCAGCGGATACTCACCCGAAGCCGTTTCCGCCGACAGCATCACCGCATCCGCGCCTTCGGCCACGGCGTTGGCGACGTCGGTGACCTCGGCCCGGGTGGGCGCCGGGGAGAAGCGCATCGATTCCAGCATCTGGGTCGCCACCACCACCGGTTTGCCGAGGGCGCGGCAGGTGCCGATGATGCGCTGCTGGATCTGCGGCACGCTTTCGGCCGGGACTTCGACGCCCAGGTCGCCGCGGGCAACCATGATCGCGTCGCTCAACTCGGCGATTTCCCGCAATTGAGTGACCGCTGAAGGTTTCTCGATCTTCGCCATCAGGAACGCCTTGTCGCCGATCAATGCGCGGGCTTCGCGGATGTCCTCGGGGCGCTGCACGAACGACAGGGCCACCCAGTCCACGCCCAGTTCCAGGCCGAAGCTCAGGTCACGGCGGTCCTTGGCCGTCAGCGGGCTCAGGTCGAGTACGGCCTGGGGCACGTTCACACCTTTGCGATCTGACAGCTCGCCTCCGTTGAGCACCTCGGTGTCGATGGCATCCGCATGCCGGGCGATGACGCGCAGACGCAGCTTGCCGTCATCCAGCAGCAAGTCCATGCCCGGCTCCAGGGCCGCGATGATCTCCGGATGGGGCAGGTTGGCCCGCCGTTGATCGCCGGGCGTGGCATCCAGGTCCAGGCGGAACGCTTGGCCGCGTTGCAGTTGCACCTTGCCCTCGACGAAGCGACCGACTCGCAGTTTCGGGCCTTGCAGGTCTATGAGGATGCCCAGCGGATAGTTGAGTTGCTGTTCGACCTCTCGAATCCAGTGGTAGCGCCTGGCGTGGTCGGCATGCTCGCCGTGGCTGAAGTTCAGGCGGAAGATGTTCACGCCGGCCTCCACCAGTTCGCGGATGTCGTCCTTGCCACGGGTTGCGGGGCCGAGGGTGGCGAGGATCTTGACCTTTTTGTCAGGCGTCATGTGTGGGGTTCTCGAGAATCAGAATGGCGCGCAAGTCGTTGACGTTGGTGCGGGTCGGCTCGGTGACGATCAGCGCGTCCAGCGCGGCGAAATAACCATAGCCATTGTTGTTGTCCAACTCGTCGCTGGCGTTCAGGCCCAGCTCGGCGGCGCGCTGGTAGCTGTCCGGGGTCATGATGGCCCCGGCGTTATCTTCGGAGCCGTCGATGCCGTCCGTGTCGCCGGCCAGTGCGTAGATGCCGGGGTAGCCCTTGAGGCTGTCGGTCAGGCTCAGCAGGAACTCGGCATTGCGGCCACCGCGACCGTTACCGCGCACAGTGACCGTGGTTTCGCCACCGGAGAGGATCACGCACGGCGCTGCCAGGGGCTGGCCATGCTGAACGATTTGCCGGGCGATACCGGCGTGGACTTTCGCCACTTCCCGCGATTCACCTTCCAGGTCGCCGAGGATCAACGGGCTGAAACCGGCCTGGCGAGCCTTCACCGCGGCGGCCTCCAGCGATTGCTGGGGACGGGCGATCAGTTGGAAGTGGCTGCGGGCCAGGCTCGGGTCGCCGGGCTTGACGGTTTCCGATTCAGGACTCAGCAGCCAGTGGCGCACCGAGGCCGGGACTTCGATGTCGTAGCGCTTGAGGATCGCCAGTGCTTCGGCCGATGTGCTGGGGTCGGCCACGGTAGGGCCGGAGGCGATAACCGTGGCGAGGTCGCCCGGTACATCGGAAATCGCGTAGGTGTAGACCGTCGCCGGCCAGCAGGCCTTGGCCAGGCGGCCGCCCTTGATGGCCGATAGATGCTTGCGCACGCAGTTCATCTCGCCAATGGTGGCGCCGGACTTGAGCAAGGCTTTGTTGATCGACTGTTTGTCGGCCAGCGTGATGCCGGCGGCCGGCAGCGCCAGCAAGGCCGAGCCGCCTCCGGACAGCAGGAAGATCACCCGGTCGTCTTCATTCAGATTGCTGACCAGTTCCAGCACCCGCCCAGCCACCGCCAGCCCTGCGGCGTCGGGCACCGGGTGGGCGGCTTCCACCACCTCGATTCTCTGACAGGGTGCGCCATGGCCGTAGCGGGTCACCACCAGGCCGGTGACTTCACCCTGCCAGCAACGCTCGACCACCTGCGCCATCGCGGCGGCGGCCTTGCCGGCACCGATGACGATGACCCGACCGCTGCGGTCGGCGGGCAGGTACTGTTCAAGGACATGCTGCGGATGCGCCGCGTCGATGGCTGTGGCAAACAGCTCGCGGAGCAGTTGTTGCGGATCGACCGACATGGCGGGCTCCCGTTCTTATTATTTGAATTCAACGCAGAACCCTTGTGGGAGCGGGCTTGCTCGCGAAAGCGGTGTGTCAGTCAATACTCAGTGACAGGTCGATTGCTTTCGCGAGCAAGCCCGCTCCCACAGGGTTTTATGGTGGTTCAGTTATCGCGGATCGAGAAGTTGGCCATATGCTCCAACCCCTTGATCAACGCCGAGTGATCCCAGTTGCTGCCACCCATCGCTGCGCAGGTGCTGAATACCTGTTGGGCATTGGCGGTGTTGGGCAGGTTGATGTTCAACTCCCTGGCGCCTTGCAGGGCCAGGTTCAGGTCCTTCTGGTGCAGGCTGATGCGGAAGCCCGGGTCGAAGGTGCCCTTGATCATGCGCTCGCCGTGCACTTCGAGGATCTTCGACGAGGCAAAACCGCCCATCAGCGCTTCGCGAACCTTGGCCGGGTCGGCGCCGTTCTTCGAGGCGAAGAGCAGGGCTTCGGCCACGGCCTGGATGTTCAGCGCCACGATGATCTGGTTGGCGACCTTGGCGGTCTGGCCGTCGCCGTTGCCGCCCACCAGGGTGATGTTCTTGCCCATGGCCTGGAACAGCGGCAGGGCGCGTTCGAATGCAGCGCTGTCGCCGCCGACCATGATACTCAGGGTCGCGGCCTTGGCGCCGACTTCACCGCCGGACACCGGGGCATCGAGGTATTGCGCGCCTTTTTCGTTGATCTTCGCCGCGAACGCCTTGGTGGCGGAGGGGGAGATCGAACTCATGTCGATCACTACCTTGCCCGCGCCGACACCGGCCGCCACGCCATCGGCGCGAAACAACACGTCGTCGACCTGGGGGGTGTCGGGCACCATGACGATGATGAACTCGGCTTCCTGGGCAACCTCTTTCGGATTGGCCAGGGCCACGGCGCCGCCGGCCAGCAAACCATCCGGGGCCTGGTCGTGGTGCTGGGACAGGAACAGGCTGTGCCCGGCCTTTTGCAGGTTCAGTGCCATTGGGTGGCCCATGATGCCGGTGCCGATGAATCCGATTTTAGCCATGGGAAAATCCTCTTGTTGTTATCGCCGCTCAGGCAAATGGAGAACTGCTTTTCTGTGGGAGCGGGCTTGCTCGCGAAAGCGGTGTATCAGTCACAGATGTGTTATCTGACCCACCGCTTTCGCGAGCAAGCCCGCTCCCACAAGGAAAGATCCGTGTCAGATCGCGTTATGGGTCTTCAGCCATCCCAGGCCCGCTTCGGTGGTGGTCAGTGGTTTGTACTCGCAACCAACCCAACCCTGGTAACCGATGCGGTCCAGGTGTTCGAACAGAAAGCGATAGTTGATCTCGCCCGTGCCCGGCTCATAGCGCCCTGGGTTGTCCGCCAGTTGCACGTGGTTGATCTCGGCCAGGTGCGATTGCAGCGTGCGGGCCAGATCGCCTTCCATGATTTGCATGTGGTAGATGTCGTATTGCAGGAACAGGTTGGTGCTGCCGACCTGTTCGCGGATCGACAGGGCCTGGGCCGTGTTGTTCAGGTAGAAGCCGGGGATGTCGCGTGTGTTGATGGCTTCCATCACCAATTTGATGCCCGCCGCTTGCAGCTTTTCGGCCGCGTACTTGAGGTTGGCGACGAAGGTTTTCTCCACCAGGCTTTCGTTGCAGTTCTGCGGGCGAATCCCGGACAGGCAGTTGACCTGGGTATTGCCCAATACCTTGGCATAGGCGATCGCCAGGTCGACGCCGGCGCGAAACTCCTCGACCCGGTCCGGCAGGCAGGCGATACCGCGCTCGCCCTTGGCCCAATCGCCGGCGGGGAGGTTGAACAACACCTGGGTCAGGCCATTGGCATCGAGCAGGGCCTTGAGCTCGGCGGAGCTGTAGTCGTAGGGGAACAGGTATTCCACACCCGTGAAACCGGCCTTGGCGGCCGCTTCGAAACGGGCGAGGAAATCCTGCTCGGTGAAGAGCATGGACAGGTTGGCTGCGAAACGGGGCATGGTGGTCTCCTGTGAATATTTTCAAGGCCCCCTGTGGGAGCGGGCTTGCTCGCGAAAGCGGTGTGTCAGGTGACATATGTGTAGCTGATACGCCGCTTTCGCGAGCAAGCCCGCTCCCACAAGGGAACGTCAGTGCTCAGTCAAGCAACGAAATAGCCGTCGGCGCATCGTTACCCACCAGCGCCAGGTCTTCAAATTCGTTGACGGCGTTGATTTCGGTGCCCATGGAAATGTTAGTCACCCGCTCCAGAATGACCTCGACAATGACCGGCACCTTGAACTCCTCGATCATTTCCTGGGCCTTGCGCAACGCCGGTTGAATATCGGACGGTTCGAACACCCGCAGCGCCTTGCAGCCCAGCCCCTCGGCGACGGCGATGTGGTCTACGCCGTAGCCGTTGAGTTCCGGAGCGTTGAGGTTGTCGAAGGACAGCTGCACGCAGTAGTCCATGTCGAACCCCCGCTGGGCCTGGCGGATAAGCCCGAGGTAGGAGTTGTTCACCACGACATGGATATAGGGAAGCTTGAACTGTGCGCCCACCGCCAGTTCTTCGATCATGAACTGGAAATCATAGTCACCCGACAGCGCCACGACCTTGCGATTCGGATCGGCCTTGACCACCCCCAGTGCGGCCGGAATGGTCCAGCCCAGGGGACCGGCCTGGCCGCAGTTGATCCAGTGGCGTGGCTTGTAGACGTGCAGGAACTGCGCCCCGGCGATCTGCGACAAACCGATGGTGCTGACGTAACAGGTGTCCTTGCCGAACACCTGGTTCATCTCTTCGTACACACGCTGTGGCTTGACCGGCACGTTGTCGAAATGCGTCTTGCGTTGCAGGCTGGCCTTGCGCTGTTGGCAGTCGCGCAACCAGGCGCTGCGATCCTTTAATTTGCCGGCGGCTTGCCATTCGCGGGCGACTTCGAGGAACACCGTCAGCGCCGAAGCCGCGTCGGAAACGATGCCCAGGTCAGGCGTGAAGACGCGACCGATCTGGGTGGGTTCGATATCCACATGGATGAAGGTGCGTCCCTCGGTGTAGACATCCACCGAGCCGGTGTGGCGGTTGGCCCAGCGATTGCCGACGCCCAGCACCAGATCCGACTTGAGCAGCGTGGCATTGCCATAGCGATGGGAGGTTTGCAGGCCGACCATGCCGACCATCAACGGGTGGTCGTCCGCAATCGTGCCCCAGCCCATCAGCGTCGGGATGACCGGGATGCCGGTCAGCTCAGCAAACTCCACCAGCAGTTCGCTCGCATCCGCATTGATGATGCCGCCGCCAGCCACCAGCAGCGGACGCTCGGACTGATTGAGCATCGCCAGGGCTTTTTCGATCTGCACACGGTTCGCTGCCGGTTTAGCCAGAGGCAACGGTTGGTAGGCGTCGATATCGAACTCGATCTCGGCCATCTGCACATCGAACGGCAAGTCGATCAACACTGGGCCTGGGCGGCCGGAGCGCATCTCGTAGAAGGCTTTTTGGAATGCATAGGGCACCTGGCCGGGCTCCAGGACGGTGGTCGCCCACTTGGTGACCGGTTTGACAATGCTGGTGATGTCCACTGCCTGGAAATCTTCCTTGTGCAGACGAGCGCGAGGGGCTTGCCCGGTGATGCACAGGATCGGGATCGAGTCGGCGGATGCGCTGTAGAGCCCGGTGACCATATCGGTACCGGCAGGGCCTGAAGTGCCGATGCAGACGCCAATGTTGCCGGCCTTGGTGCGGGTGTAGCCCTCGGCCATGTGCGAGGCACCTTCAACGTGGCGAGCGAGGACGTGATCGATGCCGCCTACTTTTTGCAGGGCCGAGTACAGCGGGTTGATCGCGGCACCCGGAATACCGAAGGCAGTGTCCACGCCTTCACGGCGCATCACCAGGACGGCGGCTTCGATTGCTCTCATTTTGCTCATTGGTTTGTGCCTCTTGCTTGTTGTAATTGTATACAAGTTGCTTTGCGCTGGAGTTTATTCACGGTAAGCGGTGCAGGTCAATCCATTTCCTCAAGCATCTGTTTTATTTGGTCCGGAGGTCGATAGCCGCGTCTTTTCGTCGATTTTCGATTTTGTGATGAGCTTTGTGTATACAAGAATGTTCTTTATTGTGCTCTATTCTTTGTGTACGGTTTTCCTCGGATTGCAAACCGAAAGGCTCTCCCATAACAAAAGAAGGACAGCACCCATGAATGCTCTAACCTTGAAAGTCGCGGTCAACCTGACCGGCCAAGCCCTTGCCGCAGGCCGTGAAACCCACTGTGCACCACTGACCGTCGCGGTGCTCGACAGGGGCGGTCACCTGATCGCCCTGCAACGCGAGGATGGAGCCAGCCTGCTGCGCCCACAGATCGCCATCGGCAAGGCCTGGGGCGCCATCGCCCTGGGCAAAGGCTCCCGCCTGCTCGCCCTCGACGCCCAGCAGCGCCCGGCCTTCATCGCTGCCTTGAACAGCCTGGGGCAGGGCAGCGTCGTGCCGGCGCCGGGTGGGGTGTTGATCAGGGATCAGGACGGAACGGTGCTGGGCGCCGTGGGCATTAGTGGCGATACCTCGGATATTGATGAGCAGGTGGCGATTCGGGCGGTGGAGGGGGTTGGGTTGGTGGCGGATGCGGGGTAGTTGTTTGATTTTGTGGTGAGCCGACTGGCCTCTTCGCGAGCAAGCCCGCTCCCACACAGGTTTCGGTGGCGGACACAAATGTTTGAACACCACGGCCCCCCTGTGGGAGCGGGCTTGCTCGCGAAAGCCATCGACCAGACACATCCAGCTAAAGAGTCAGGCAACGATGCCGCATTCACAGCACTAGCCTTTCAGAACTTCATTGAAAGGAGGCCGATGCAATGCCTGAACGATCAGCTTCACATCGCCTGCGTATCGGTCGATATGCAGAACAAAACCGCATTTATTTACTGACAGCTAATACGCGCAAGCGTGAGCCTGTCTTCCAGGATTATGGTCTGGCAGATTGGTTATTCGCCAATTCAGGGATGTGCAAAGGCAGGGCATTGCCGACTCCCTCGCATTTGTTGTCATGCCTGACCATTTCCACTGGTTGGTCCAATTGCATCGTGGGTCGCTGGGGGAGTTGATGTGTCGGATGAAATCCTTAAGTGCCAAAGATGTAAATGAGGCAGTTGGCAGCACGGGGAGCCTCTGGCAGTACGGGTACCATGACCGTGCGTTACGGCGGGATGAGGACTTGGTGAGGCTGGCTCGGTATGTAGTTGCCAATCCATTGCGGGCGGGACTGGTGGAGCGGCTTGGCGACTATCCGCTGTGGGATGCCATATGGGTATGACCTGAAATCGAGTTGCCGCCATTCGCGAGCAAGCCCGCTCCCACAAGGCCGGTGGCGGGCACAAAATGTCTGAACACCGCGGATCCCCTGTGGGAGCGGGCTTGCTCGCGAAGAGGGCCCAGAACTACATCAGTCTGGCTCACACCCCTTCAAAACCAGCCGAATAATCGTCTGCGCCGCCGCTTCATAATCGGCTTCGTCCAGCTTCGCCTTGCCGGTCACGGCGCTGATCTGCCAGTCGAAATCGGCATAGGTCTGGGTGGCGGCCCAGATGCTGAACATCAGGTGGTGGGGGTCGATGGGGGCGATCTGGCCGCGGTCGATCCAGGTCTGGATGCAGTCGATGTTGTGCCGGGCCTGGGCGTTGAGTTGTTCCACCAGGTCGGGGCTCAGGTGTGGGGCGCCGTGCATGATCTCGCTGGCGAAGACTTTCGAGGCGAAGGGCAGGTCGCGGGAGATGCGGATCTTGGAGCGGATATAGTGGCTCAGCACTTCGCTGGGCACGCCGTCGGCGTTGAACGGCGTTGACGCCTGGAGGATCGGCTCGATGATACTGGCCAGAACCTCTCGGTAGAGGTTTTCCTTGGATTTGAAGTAGTAGTAGACGTTGGGTTTGGGCAGGCCGGCTTTGGCCGCGATGTCGCTGGTCTTGGTCGCGGCGAAGCCCTTGTCGGCAAATTCTTCGCTGGCGGCACGCAGGATCAGTTCTTTGTTGCGCTCGCGGATAGTGCTCATAAACCCAGGGGTTCCTTGCCTGTTCTGGCGGTGGCGCATGGTAGCACCGGCCTTGTGAACGGCTCAACAATGCCCCCGGATGGCGCTTGCGCTATGCTGCGCAGCATTTATGACCAAGGAGCTTTCCATGGCTGGAAGCAGTTTGCTGGTGCTGATCGACGACATCGCCACCGTACTCGACGATGTAGCATTGATGACCAAGATGGCCGCCAAGAAAACCGCCGGCGTACTGGGTGATGACCTGGCGCTCAACGCCCAGCAAGTCTCAGGCGTGCGTGCAGAGCGAGAGCTGCCGGTGGTCTGGGCGGTCGCCAAGGGCTCGTTTCTCAACAAGCTGATCCTGGTGCCGTCGGCCCTGGCCATCAGTGCTTTCGTGCCTTGGCTGGTGACGCCACTGCTGATGGTGGGGGGCGCTTACCTGTGCTTCGAAGGGTTTGAAAAACTCGCCCATAAATTCCTTCACAGCCCCGCCGAAGACCAGGCCGAACATGCCCAGCTGGTCGAAGCCGTGGCGGATCCGGCAGTCGATCTGGTGGCCTTCGAAAAGGACAAGATCAAGGGCGCGGTGCGCACCGACTTCATCCTGTCGGCGGAAATCATCGCGATTACCCTGGGCACAGTCGCTGATGCACCGCTGACTCAGCAGGTGATTGTGTTGTCGGGTATCGCCATTGTCATGACAGTCGGCGTTTATGGCCTGGTGGCCGGGATCGTCAAGCTCGATGACCTGGGACTGTGGCTGACCCAGAAGCCGGGCCAGGCCGCCAAAAGCATCGGCGGCGCCATCCTGCGCGCCGCCCCTTACATGATGAAGAGCCTGTCGATCATCGGCACGGCGGCGATGTTCCTGGTCGGGGGCGGCATCCTCACCCATGGCGTGCCGGTGGTGCATCACTGGATCGAAGACGTAGCGGCCAGCGTTGGCGGTGCAGGGTTTATCGTGCCGATGTTGCTCAATGCAGTGGCAGGGATTGTCGCGGGGGCGGCGGTGCTGGCAGGTGTGTTGGCGGTGGGCAAGGTCTGGAAAGTGCTGAAGCACTGAGGTTAACAACGCATCACCCATGTGGGAGCGAGCCTGCTCGCTCCCACATGGGTTTCTGGATAGACAAAATTACTCGGCTATCTGCAACTTCCGCGACTCGGTGTAAACGTACCGCACCTTTTCATACTCGAACGGCGAGTTCAGCTGGCCGTAGCGGAAGCTGGTCTGGTAGCGCTTGTCCACGCCGCGTAGCAGAAGCAGTTCCGGGTGGTTCGAACTGACCTCCGAGACGTTGAGGAAGTTGATCGCCGATTCGGCCGTATAGTCCACCAGCAGACCCGACGTATCCCGCAGGTTGGACGGGCCGAAGATCGGTAGCACGAAGTACGCTCCGGCAGGCACGCCATAGAAGCCCAGGGTCTGGCCAAAGTCCTCGCTCTGGCGCGGCAGGCCCATGGCCGTAGCCGGGTCCCACAGGCCGGCGATGCCGACGGTGGTGTTGAGCAGCAGGCGCGCCGTGGTTTCCATCGAACGCTTGCCCTTGAATTGCAGCAGGCTGTTCATCAGGTTCGGCACATCCCCCAGGTTATTGAAGAAGTTGCTGATCCCGGTGCGCACGAAACTCGGGGTGACGTAGCGATACCCGTCAACCACCGGCAGGAACACCCATTGGTCGAAGCGATAGTTGAAGTGGTAGACGCGGCGGTTCCAGGATTCCAGCGGGTCATAGACGTTCAGGGCGCTGAGCGTGGAGCGTTCGAATTCGCGCTGGTCCAGTCCGGGGTTGAACTTGAGTTTGGTCAACGGTTCCTTGAAACCGTCGCCATCCACCACCACGGGATCGTGGGCCTTGCTGTTGTCGGCGTAGACGACGCCTGCACTCATCAGGGCGGCGATAAGCAGGAGATATTTAGCCACGGAAGAACTCCAGCATGGCGTCGCTGTTGACGCGGTAGTTAAGGTTGCCGCAATGGCCGCCCAGTGGATAAACCGTCAGGCGGTCACCAAAGGTCTTGCGCAGGAAGCCCAGGTCGCCGGGGCCGAGGATGACGTCGTCGGCGTTGTGCATGACGGCGATCTTCGAACTCTCGTGCAAGTAATCCTTCAGTGCGTAAAGACTGACCTGATCGACCAGTTGCAGCAGGCTGCCGCCGTCGGTGCGCGCACGCCACATCGGGATCACTTGTTCGGTGAGGTAGCAGTCGAAATCACATTGCAGGGCACGTTTGAGGAATGGCGTCAGGCTGGTGCTTTCAGTGATGGGGAATTTGGGCGGGGTGATCAGGCCGCGACGGTTGATCAGGTCCGAGGTGAATGCGATATCGGCCGCCGAGAAACGGAACGAGGTACCGATCAGCATTGCCATCTGTTCATTGCTCAGGTGTTGCTTGGACTGCTGGAAGTCATACAGCAAGGCGTCGTTGAGGTCGATGTAGCCTTTTTGCTGGAAGTAGCGGGTCAGCTTGTTCAACACCAGTTCATAAAAGGTGGTGGTGCTGTTGATGCCTTTCACCTCGGTCTGGACCAGTTTGTCCAGGTTGGTGATCGAGGTGTAGAGGTTCACCGGCGGGTTCAGCAGCAGCACTTTCTTGAAGTTGAAGCTGCGGCGGGTTTCGTCCAGGTGCGCGACGAAGGCTGCGTCCAGGGCGCCGAGGCTGTAGCCGGTAAGGTAATACTCGGTCACCGGCACCTTGGGGTTCTGGGCGCGCACGGCCTGCATCACCCGGTACATGTCCTCGGCGTCTTCCTTGGTGATGCCGGGGGTGGCGAAGCGCGAGGCGGAACTCATGAAGTCGAAGCTGGTGGGCGACGACAGCTGCACCACGTGGTAACCGGCCTTGTAATAGAGCCGCTTGAGGTATTCGTTGAGGGTGCTGTCGTAACGGGCACCGGTGCCGGCGATCAGGAAAATCAACGGTGCCGGCTTGTCCTGGGTGGCCATGCGGTAGGTGAGGCTTTTTACCGGCCAGAAGTTGTCCGGCAGGATGAACTCGCGTTCCGGGCGCAGGGTGACGCTGTGGTCCGCCTGGTTGATGTCTTCGATCAGCGGCAGATCAGGGCGCAGGTCGGGCGGCGTGGTGGCGATAGTCGCCTCGAACGGGTTGGTCAAGGGGTAGCCATAGCTGGCGGCGTCGATATCCGCCGCCAGCGCGGACGCACTCAGGAGAAGGCCGCCGGTGAGGGCGGCGAAGCGCAAGGAACGGAGCATGACTGGATCCCTTAGAGGAAGGTGCCGAATGGAGTTCGCAGGCTATGACCACCGAAGTGAAGCCAAGTGCCACGACGGGCATCAACAGGCGTGAGCGGGGGGCAATAGCAACGGGACGATACACGTTGCGCTCGGTTGGTGGCTAGTTGCCTTCGCGTTGTCGCAAACGGCGTCCCCCATGTCGTTTCCCGTTGTTTCGATGTCGCTGGTAGAGCAGGTCCCGGATCGGCGCAGGCCGATGATCGACGGGTCAGTACTCCACTGATGTTCGATCCGGTTTGGCAGGCGAGCGTGATGGGGGCGCTGAGCACCATAACAACACGTTGATGTCGCTCGGCATCCGTCGGGCGCAGCACTTTCGGGGAAGTAAACGATGAAGATGCGACGACTCTTGGGCGCAGGTGCCGCACTGGTACTGGCGATCAGCTCCACCCTGGCCAGTGCCGAAACCAAAACCCTGAGCATCGGTTACGTTGACGGCTGGTCCGACAGCGTTGCGACGACTCACGTGGCGGCAGAGGTCATTCAGCAGAAGCTTGGTTATGACGTGAAGCTGCAGGCCGTCGCGACCGGGATCATGTGGCAGGGCGTGGCCACCGGCAAGCTCGATGCCATGCTCTCGGCCTGGTTGCCTGTGACGCACGGTGATTACTGGGCGAAGAACAAGGATCAAGTGGTCGACTACGGCCCCAACTTCAAGGACGCGAAAATCGGCCTGATCGTACCGGAGTACGTGAAGGCGCAATCTGTCGCCGATCTCAAGACCGATGAAAGCTTCAAGAAGCGCATCGTCGGCATCGACGCCGGTTCAGGCGTGATGCTCAAGACCGAACAGGCGATCAAGGACTACGACCTGACCGGTTATCAACTCAAGGCCAGTTCCGGCGCCGGCATGATTGCCGAACTGACCCGGGCCGAAAAGAAAAACGAATCCATCGCCGTCACTGGCTGGGTGCCGCACTGGATGTTCGCCAAATGGAAACTGCGCTTCCTGGAAGACCCGAAAGGTGTCTACGGCGCGGCTGAAACGGTGAACAGCATCGGCAGCAAGGAACTGGCGACCAAGGCGCCGGAAGTGGCCGAGTTCCTGAAGAAGTTCCAGTGGTCGTCGAAAGATGAAATCGGTGAGGTCATGCTGGCAATCCAGGAAGGTGCCAAGCCGGACGCTGCCGCCAAGGACTGGGTTGCCAAGCACCCGGACCGTGTCAAGGAATGGACTGGCAAATAATCCCGCCGGTCTGGCTGTATCGAAAAACCGCATGACTGCGTGTCATGCGGTTTTTTTGTGTCCTGCAAATATCAAATCGACGCATAACTACTGTGGGAGCGGGCTTGCTCGCGAATGCGGTATGTCAGTCACCCCTTACTTCACAGGCCTACCGCAATTCGCGAGCAAGCCCGCTCCCACAGGGATTTGCGAAAGTTTTTGCGGGAAATTGGCAAAACCGTCATGTCGTTCTAATACTAAGGTCGTCTGGAACCTGGCCTTGAGCCGCATAGAGTAGAGTCGTTCCAACTAAAGTCGTGCTGCGAGGATAAAAACAATGAACGACAGCATTTACCTATCGATTCAAAACAGCCCGCGCTTCAAGGAGCTGGTGAAAAAAAGGGAAAGGTTCGCCTGGATTCTTTCGGCGATCATGCTGGGGCTGTATTCCGGCTTCATTCTCCTGATTGCCTACGGGCCACACATACTCGGGGCCAAGATGTCGCCCGAGTTGACGATCACCTGGGGTATTCCCATCGGGGTCGGTCTGATCGTCTCGGCCTTCATCCTGACCGGTATCTATGTGCGGCGCGCCAACGGTGAGTTCGATGAGCTGAACAATGCGATTCTCAAGGAGGCTCAACAATGATCCGGCGTCTAATGGCTCTTTTGAGCATCGCAGCGTTCGCTCCGGGTGCCTGGGCGGCTGAAGCCCTGACCGGGGCTGTGCAGAAGCAACCGCTCAACGTTTCCGCCATCATCATGTTCGTGGCGTTTGTCGGCTTGACCCTGGGTATCACCTACTGGGCGTCCAAGCGCAGCAAGTCGGCCAGTGACTACTATGCGGCAGGCGGCCGGATCACCGGTTTCCAGAACGGCCTGGCAATCGCTGGCGACTACATGTCGGCGGCATCCTTCCTGGGGATTTCCGCGCTGGTGTTCGCTTCGGGCTATGACGGTCTGATCTACTCCATCGGTTTCCTGGTGGGCTGGCCGATCATTCTGTTCCTGATCGCCGAGCGCCTGCGCAACTTGGGTAAATATACCTTTGCCGATGTGGCCTCCTATCGCCTGGGTCAGAAGCAGATCCGCACCCTGTCTGCCAGCGGTTCGCTGGTGGTGGTGGCGTTCTACCTGATCGCGCAAATGGTCGGTGCCGGCAAGCTGATCCAGCTGCTGTTCGGCCTCGACTACCACGTTGCGGTCGTCCTGGTGGGTATCCTGATGTGCCTCTATGTGTTGTTCGGCGGCATGCTGGCGACCACCTGGGTACAGATCATCAAGGCGGTGATGTTGCTGTCGGGCGCTTCGTTCATGGCGCTGATGGTCATGAAGCACGTCAACTTCGACTTCAACATGCTGTTCGCCGAAGCGGTCAAGGTTCACCCTAAAGGCGAGGCGATCATGAGCCCTGGCGGTCTGGTGAAGGATCCGGTCTCGGCCTTCTCCCTCGGCCTGGCCCTGATGTTCGGTACCGCTGGCCTGCCGCACATCCTGATGCGCTTCTTCACCGTGAGCGACGCCAAGGAAGCGCGCAAGAGCGTGCTGTATGCCACTGGTTTCATCGGTTACTTCTACATCCTGACCTTCATCATCGGCTTCGGCGCGATTCTGCTGGTCAGCACCAACCCGGCCTTCAAGGACGCGACAGGTGCCTTGCTTGGCGGCAACAACATGGCGGCGGTGCACTTGGCCAACGCCGTGGGTGGCAGCGTCTTCCTCGGCTTCATCTCGGCCGTTGCCTTTGCCACCATCCTGGCGGTCGTCGCCGGCTTGACCCTGGCCGGCGCCTCGGCGGTGTCCCACGACCTGTATGCCAGCGTGATCAAGAAAGGCAAGGCCAACGAGAAGGATGAGATCCGCGTCTCGAAGATCACCACCATCGCCCTGGCGGTGCTGGCGATTGCCTTGGGTATCCTGTTCGAGAAGCAGAACATCGCTTTCATGGTGGGCCTGGCGTTCTCCATCGCGGCGAGCTGCAACTTCCCGGTGCTGTTGCTTTCGATGTACTGGAAGAAGCTGACCACCCGTGGCGCCATGATTGGCGGTTGGATGGGCCTGGTCAGCGCCGTGGGCCTGATGATTCTTGGCCCAACCATCTGGGTGCAGATCATGGGCCACGAGAAGCCGATCTACCCGTATGAATACCCGGCGCTGTTCTCGATGATCATCGCGTTCGTGGGTATCTGGTTCTTCTCCATCACCGACAAGTCGACGGCCGCCGACAACGAGCGGGCGCTGTTCTTCCCGCAGTTCGTGCGTTCGCAGACTGGCCTGGGGGCGAGCGGGGCGGTTAACCATTAAGATCTAAGCGACAAGCTTCACGCTTCAAAGGAAATACCCCGGTCGAGAGGCTGGGGTATTTTTTGTACCTGGTTTAAGGAAGGGGGCAGGTCTATCGTCATCGCGAGCAGGCTCGCTCCCACAGTTGATCTGTTGTGAACACAAAACCTGTATTCACTGAAGAACCCTTGTGGGAGCGAGCCTGCTCGCGATGACGTCGGTTCTTCCGCTGAGATTTTAGAGGCAGAAACAAAACAGCCCCCGCTCTTATATAAAAGAAGAAGCAGGGGCTGTTTCGATGCCGCTTGAGACTCAGTGCAAGACCTGGGTCTTACTTGCGATCTTCCAACTTGGTGATGTCACGCGACTCGTAGCCGGTGTACAGCTGGCGTGGACGGCCGATCTTGTACGGGCTGGAGAGCATTTCCTTCCAGTGGGAGATCCAGCCCACGGTGCGCGCCAGGGCGAAGATCACGGTGAACATGCTGGTTGGAATGCCGATCGCCTTGAGGATGATCCCCGAGTAGAAGTCGACGTTCGGGTACAGCGAGCGCTCGATGAAGTACGGGTCGGTCAGGGCGATCTCTTCCAGGCGCATGGCCAGTTCGAGTTGCGGATCGTTCTTGATGCCCAGTTCTTTCAAGACTTCGTCGCAGGTCTGCTTCATCACGGTGGCGCGTGGGTCGCGGTTCTTGTAGACACGGTGACCGAAGCCCATCAGCTTGAACGGATCGTTCTTGTCCTTGGCCTTGGCGATGAACTTGTCGATGTTCGAGACATCGCCGATTTCATCGAGCATGGTCAGCACCGCTTCGTTGGCACCGCCGTGGGCCGGGCCCCAGAGTGCGGCGATACCGGCGGCGATACAGGCGAACGGGTTGGCACCCGAGGAGCCGGCCAGGCGCACGGTGGACGTGGAAGCGTTCTGCTCGTGGTCGGCATGGAGGATGAAGATCCGGTCCATGGCCTTGGCGAGCACCGGGCTGATCGGTTTGATCTCGCACGGGGTGTTGAACATCATATGCAGGAAGTTCTCTGCATAATTGAGGTCGTTGCGCGGGTACATCATGGGTTGGCCCATGGAGTACTTGTAGACCATGGCTGCCAGGGTCGGCATCTTCGCCACCAGGCGGATCGCGGAGATTTCGCGATGCTGGGGGTTATTGATGTCCAGGGAGTCGTGGTAGAAGGCCGAGAGGGCGCCGACAACGCCGCACATGACGGCCATCGGGTGGGCGTCGCGACGGAAGCCGTTGAAGAAGGACTTCAACTGCTCGTGCACCATGGTGTGGTTCTTCACGGTGCTGACGAACTGGGCCTTTTGCTCTGCGGTCGGCAGCTCGCCGTTGAGCAGCAGGTAGCAGGTTTCCAGGTAGTCCGATTTTTCAGCCAGTTGCTCGATCGGGTAGCCGCGGTGCAGCAGGATGCCGTTATCGCCGTCGATGTAGGTGATCTTCGATTCGCACGAGGCGGTCGACATGAAACCTGGGTCGAAGGTGAAACGGCCCGTGGCCGTCAGGCCGCGGACGTCGATTACATCGGGACCAACGGTGCCGGTTAAAATGGGCAGCTCGACGGGGGCTGCGCCCTCGATGATCAACTGCGCTTTTTTGTCAGCCATGTGGCCTCCTATTAATGCTTGGAATCATCAGACAGACCCCCCACGCAGGGCCCGCACCACTATAGTGAGATAAATCCGAATGTCAATTTGCCTAAAGTCTTGCTCCAGAAGGCTTTAACCTGACTTTTTCCTCGAAATTGCCTGCCGTTTACGCCTTTTGCCGCCCATGTGCAATGCGCCATCAGTGGAAGGTGAACGCGTTGTCATTAGTAACCTAACTGTCTATACTCGGCAGCCGACCGCCAGGGGCTTTTGGGCCAGCTTTGCTGGGGGTCGTCACTCCCTGGGTGGTGAGTACCTGACCAGTGCGCGCCGCAACAACTTTGCCCTGATTCTTAGGGGCTCTTCAGTGTGAAAAAAGCCGTGAAAAGCCAACGACCTGTAAACCTAGACCTAAGGACCATCAAACTCCCAGTCACTGCTTACACGTCCATTCTTCACCGTATCTCCGGTGTCATCCTCTTCGTCAGCCTGGCCATCATGCTTTATGCATTGGACAAGTCGCTCGACTCGGAAGAAGGCTTCGGTCAGGTGAAAGCGTGTCTGACCAGTCCGCTAGCCAAGCTAGTGATTTGGGGCATCCTGTCCGCCTTGCTGTATCACCTGGTCGCCGGTGTGCGCCACTTGATCATGGACATGGGCATCGGTGAGACGCTGGAAGGCGGCAAGCTGGGCTCGAAAATCGTTATCGCCGTTTCCGTGGTGGTAATTGTTCTGGCAGGAGTCTGGATATGGTAACCAACGTCACGAACCTTTCGCGTTCGGGCCTCTATGACTGGATGGCGCAGCGTGTGTCTGCGGTCGTTCTCGCGGCTTACTTCATTTTCCTGATCGGATATGTCGTAGCAAACCCTGGCCTGGGCTACGCCCAATGGCATGAACTGTTCGCAAGCAACTGGATGCGTATCTTCAGTCTGCTGGCCCTCGTCGCACTGGGCGCTCACGCCTGGGTCGGCATGTGGACCATCGCCACCGACTACCTGACGCAGATGGCGTTCGGCAAGTCGGCGACTGCCGTACGTTTTCTCTTCCAGGCGGTATGCGGCGTTGCGATGTTCGCTTACTTCGTCTGGGGCGTACAGATTCTCTGGGGTATCTGATCCATGGCTAACATTCCAACTATTTCCTTCGACGCCATCATCATTGGCGGCGGCGGTGCCGGCATGCGCGCAGCGCTGCAACTGGCACAGGGCGGTCACAAGACTGCCGTGATCACCAAGGTTTTCCCGACCCGTTCGCACACCGTGTCCGCCCAGGGCGGCATCACCTGCGCCATCGCTTCGGCCGACCCGAACGATGACTGGCGCTGGCATATGTACGATACCGTCAAGGGTTCCGACTACATCGGTGACCAGGACGCTATCGAGTACATGTGTCAGGAAGGCCCGGCCGCCGTGTTCGAGCTGGACCACATGGGCCTGCCGTTCTCGCGTACCGAAACCGGCCGTATCTACCAGCGTCCGTTCGGTGGTCAGTCCAAGGACTACGGCAAGGGCGGCCAGGCTGCGCGTACCTGCGCGGCGTCCGACCGTACCGGTCACGCCCTGCTGCACACTCTTTATCAAGGCAACCTGAAAGCCGGTACTACGTTCCTGAACGAGTACTACGCCGTTGATCTGGTGAAGAACCAGGACGGCGCTTTCGTCGGCGTGATCGCCATCTGCATCGAAACCGGCGAAACCACCTACATTCGTTCGAAAGCCACCGTGCTGGCGACCGGCGGTGCAGGCCGTATCTACGCTTCCACCACCAACGCCCTGATCAACACCGGCGACGGCGTTGGCATGGCCCTGCGTGCCGGCGTGCCGGTGCAGGACATCGAAATGTGGCAGTTCCACCCGACCGGCATCGCCGGCGCCGGTGTACTGGTCACCGAAGGCTGCCGTGGTGAAGGCGGTTACCTGATCAACAAGCACGGCGAGCGTTTCATGGAGCGTTATGCTCCGAACGCCAAGGACCTTGCCGGTCGTGACGTCGTGGCCCGTTCGATGGTTAAAGAGATCATCGCCGGCAACGGTTGCGGTCCGAATGGCGACCACGTGATGCTCAAGCTGGACCACTTGGGCGAGGAGGTGCTGCACAGCCGCCTGCCAGGCATCTGCGAACTGTCCAAGACCTTCGCTCACGTCGACCCGGTCGTCGCGCCAGTTCCGGTCGTTCCAACCTGCCACTACATGATGGGCGGCGTTGCCACCAACATTCATGGTCAGGCGATCACCCAGGACGCTGAAGGCGTGGACCAGATCATCCCTGGCCTGTTCGCGGTGGGTGAAGTGGCGTGCGTATCGGTTCACGGTGCCAACCGCCTGGGCGGCAACTCGCTGCTCGACCTGGTGGTCTTCGGCCGCGCTGCCGGCCTGCACCTGGAGAAAGCGCTGACCGACGGTATCGAATACCGCGACGCCAGCGACACCGACATCGACGTGGCCCTCAAGCGTCTGGCCGGTCTGAACGAGCGTACCGAAGGCGAAGACGTCGCCACCCTGCGTCGCGAGCTGCAAAGCTGCATGCAGAACTACTTCGGTGTGTTCCGTACCGGTGAGTACATGCAGAAGGGTATCGCCCAGCTGGCGCAATTGCGTGAACGAATCGCCAACGTGAAGATCAACGATAAGTCACAGGCGTTCAACACTGCACGTATCGAAGCGCTGGAGCTGCAGAACCTGCTGGAAGTGGCCGAAGCCACCGCCATCGCGGCAGAAACCCGTAAAGAGTCCCGTGGTGCCCATGCCCGCGAAGACTATGAAGACCGTGACGACGAAAACTGGCTGTGCCACACCTTGTACTTCCCGGGTGAGAAACGTGTCGCCAAGCGTGCCGTGAATTTCTCGCCGAAGACTGTTCCGACTTTCGAACCTAAAGTCCGGACTTATTAAGGGTGACCGCTATGTTGCAAGTCAGTGTTTATCGCTACAACCCTGATCAGGACGCCGCGCCGTTCATGCAGGATTTCCAGGTCGATACCGGTGGTAAGGACCTGATGGTGCTGGACGTGCTGGCCCTGATCAAGGAACAGGACGAAGGTTTCTCCTATCGTCGTTCCTGCCGCGAGGGCGTTTGCGGCTCCGACGGCATGAACATCAACGGCAAGAACGGCCTGGCCTGCATCACGCCGTTGTCTGCCGTGGTAAAAGGCAACAAGTTGATCGTTCGTCCGCTGCCAGGTTTGCCGGTAATCCGTGACCTGGTCGTCGATATGAGCATCTTCTACAAGCAATACGAGAAGGTGAAGCCATTCCTGCAGAACGACACGCCGGCTCCGGCCATCGAGCGTCTGCAGTCCCCGGAAGAGCGTGAGAAGCTCGACGGTCTGTACGAGTGCATCCTGTGCGCCTGCTGCTCGACCTCGTGCCCATCCTTCTGGTGGAACCCGGACAAGTTCCTGGGCCCGGCCGCCCTGCTGCAAGCGTACCGCTTCCTGGCAGACAGCCGTGACACCAAGACGTCCGAGCGTTTGGCGGCATTGGATGACCCGTTCAGCGTATTCCGCTGCCGCGGGATCATGAACTGCGTCAACGTCTGCCCGAAAGGCCTGAACCCGACCAAGGCCATCGGTCACGTACGTAACATGCTGCTGCAAAACGGCGTGTGATTCAGCTGCTGTACCCGTAGAACCGCTGTACCCGTAGAGGCTAGGGCGCGGGCTTCAACCCGCGTCGTAGCATAACCAGAACAGCCGCTCACAAAGCGGCGGTTCTTATTTTTGAAGAAATGAGACAAGCAGGGGCATCCGGGCTGGTACCCGGACTATCAGCGTGATCCTAAGTGGCTTGTTTTAGTCGCTGCACTCGGACTTCTGCAAGTTTGCTCGGTGTTTTCGCCGGTGGTGTTCCCCTAATCGAGGGTGACCAAGCATGCAAGAAAGCGTGATGCAGCGCATGTGGAACAGTGCCCACCTCTCCGGTGGTAACGCTGCCTATGTGGAAGAGCTCTACGAGCTCTACCTGCACGACCCTAACGCTGTGCCAGAAGAATGGCGCACCTACTTTCAGAAGCTGCCCGCCGACGGTAGCTCTGCCACAGATGTTTCGCACTCGACGATTCGCGATCATTTCGTGCTGCTGGCGAAGAACCAGCGCCGCGCCCAACCGGTATCTGCCGGCAGCGTGAGCAGTGAGCACGAGAAAAAGCAAGTCGAAGTGCTGCGATTGATCCAGGCCTACAGGATGCGAGGCCACCAGGCAGCCCAGCTGGACCCGCTGGGGCTGTGGCAGCGTCCTGCACCTGCAGACCTGTCGATCACTCATTACGGCTTGACCAATGCCGATCTTGATACGACCTTCCGTGCCGGCGACCTGTTCATCGGCAAAGAGGAAGCGAGCCTACGCGAAATTCACGAAGCGTTGCAGCAGACATATTGCCGCACCATCGGCGCTGAGTTCACGCACATCACCGATTCCGAGCAGCGCCAGTGGTTCCAGCAGCGTCTGGAAAGCGTGCGCGGGCGTCCGACGTACTCCGCCGACATCAAGACCCATGTGCTGGAGCGCGTGACGGCCGGTGAAGGCCTGGAGAAATACCTGGGCACCAAATACCCGGGCACCAAGCGTTTCGGCCTGGAAGGCGGCGAAAGCCTGATCCCGATGCTCGACGAGCTGATCCAGCGTTCCGGTTCCTATGGCACCAAGGAAGTCGTCATCGGCATGGCCCACCGTGGCCGTCTGAACGTGCTGGTCAACACCTTCGGCAAGAACCCGCGTGAGCTGTTCGACGAGTTCGAAGGCAAGAAGAAGGTCGAGCTGGGCTCCGGTGACGTGAAATACCACCAGGGTTTCTCGTCCAACGTGATGACCACCGGTGGTGAAGTCCACCTGGCCATGGCGTTCAACCCGTCCCACCTGGAAATCGTTTCCCCGGTGGTCGAGGGTTCGGTTCGCGCCCGCCAGGATCGTCGCAACGACCCGACCGGTGAGAAGGTCCTGCCGATCTCCATCCACGGTGATGCGGCATTCGCTGGCCAGGGCGTGGTCATGGAAACCTTCCAGATGTCGCAAACCCGCGGTTTCAAGACCGGCGGCACCGTGCACATCGTGATCAACAACCAGGTCGGTTTCACCATCAGCAACCCGCTGGACTCGCGCTCCACCGAGTACGCCACCGACGTCGCGAAAATGATCCAGGCGCCGATCCTCCATGTGAATGGTGATGATCCGGAAGCCGTGTTGTTCGTGACCCAGCTGGCTATCGATTACCGCATGCAGTTCAAGCGTGACGTGGTGATCGACCTGGTCTGCTACCGTCGTCGCGGCCACAACGAAGCGGACGAGCCAAGCGGCACCCAGCCGCTGATGTACCAGCAGATCACCAAGCAGCGCACCACCCGCGAGCTGTATGCTGATCGCCTGATCCAGGACGGTGTACTGGATGCCGAGCGCGTCCAGGCCAAGGTCGACGAATACCGCAACGCGCTGGACAACGGCCTGCACGTGGTGAAAAGCCTGGTCAAGGAGCCGAACAAAGAGTTGTTCGTGGACTGGCGCCCATACCTGGGTCACGCCTGGACTGCACGTCACGACACGCGTTTCGACCTCAAGACCTTGCAGGAACTGTCCGCGAAGCTGCTGGAAATTCCGGAAGGCTTCGTGGTCCAGCGCCAGGTCGCGAAGATCTACGAAGACCGTCAGAAAATGCAAGCCGGCGGCCTGCCGATCAACTGGGGCTACGCCGAAACCATGGCGTACGCGACCCTGGCGTTCGAAGGTCACCCGATCCGCATGACCGGCCAGGACATCGGCCGCGGTACGTTCTCGCACCGTCATGCCGTCCTGCACAACCAGAAAGATGCCAGCACCTACATTCCGCTGAAGAACCTGTACAAGGGCCAGCCGTTGTTCGACCTGTACGACTCCTTCCTGTCGGAAGAGGCCGTACTGGCATTCGAATACGGTTACTCGACTACCACGCCGAACGCGCTGGTGATCTGGGAAGCCCAGTTCGGTGACTTCGCCAACGGTGCACAGGTCGTGATCGACCAGTTCATCACCAGTGGCGAGCATAAGTGGGGTCGTCTCTGCGGCCTGACCATGCTGTTGCCGCACGGCTATGAAGGTCAGGGCCCCGAGCACTCCTCGGCGCGTCTGGAGCGTTACCTGCAATTGTGCGCCGAGCACAACATCCAGGTGTGCATGCCAACCACGCCGGCACAGATCTACCACTTGCTGCGCCGTCAGGTGATTCGTCCGCTGCGCAAGCCTCTGGTCGTCCTGACACCGAAGTCGCTGCTGCGTCACAAACTGGCTGTTTCGACGCTCGAAGACCTGGCCGACGGTTCGTTCCAGACCGTTATCCCGGAAATCGATGCCCTGGACCCGAAAAAGGTCGAGCGCATTGTTCTGTGCAGCGGCAAGGTCTACTACGACCTGCTGGAAAAACGCCGTGCCGAAGGCCGTGAAGATATTGCCATCGTGCGTATCGAGCAGCTGTACCCATTCCCTGAGGACGACTTGAAGGAAGTCCTGGCGCCTTACACCAATGCCAAAGCGGCTGTCTGGTGTCAGGAAGAGCCGATGAACCAGGGCGCGTGGTACTGCAGCCAACACCACCTGCGTCGCAGCATCAGCTACCTCAACAAGTCGCTCGTACTCGAATACGCGGGCCGTGAGGCTTCTGCTGCACCGGCATGTGGTTACGCATCGATGCACGCCGAGCAGCAGGAACAACTGCTGCAAGACGCGTTTACCGTTTAACGCCTTCGCGCACCTGAAACCGAATTTAAGGAACCAAAGACAATGGCTATCGAGATCAAAGCCCCCACTTTCCCGGAATCGGTTGCCGATGGCACCGTTGCCACCTGGCACAAGCAACCGGGCGACGCCGTCAAGCGTGACGAACTGATCGTCGACATCGAGACCGACAAGGTCGTGCTGGAAGTGTTGGCCACCGCAGACGGCGTGCTGGGCGCGATCGTCAAGAACGAAGGCGATACCGTCCTGTCCGACGAAGTGCTGGGCTCGATCGTTGAAGGTGGCGCTGCAGCCGCTGCTCCTGCCGCCGCGGCTGCTCCTGCCGCTGCCCAGGCTGCTGCTCCAGCTGCCGATGGCGAAGACGATCCGGTTGCCGCGCCTGCGGCCCGCAAGATCGCTGAAGAGAATGGCATCAACATCGCTTCCGTTGCCGGCACCGGCAAGGGTGGTCGTGTGACCAAGGAAGACGTGGTTGCCGCCGTGGCTGCCAAGAAAGCCGCTCCAGCCGCCGCTCCGTCCAAGCCTGCCGCGCCAGCTGCCGCCGCTCCGGTGTTCGCTGCCGGTGATCGTGTTGAAAAACGCGTTCCGATGACCCGCCTGCGTGCCAAGGTTGCCGAGCGTCTGGTCGAAGCCCAGTCGAACATGGCGATGCTGACCACCTTCAACGAAGTGGACATGACCGAAGTCATGGCACTGCGTTCGAAGTACAAGGACCTGTTCGAGAAGAGCCACAACGGGGTACGCCTGGGCTTCATGTCGTTCTTCGTCAAGGCTGCCACCGAAGCGCTGAAACGCTTCCCGGCGGTCAACGCGTCGATCGACGGTTCCGACATCGTCTACCACGGTTACGCCGACATCGGTGTGGCTGTTTCCAGCGACCGTGGCCTGGTGGTGCCGGTACTGCGCAACGCCGAGCTGATGAGCCTGGCCGAAATCGAAGGCGGCATCGCCACCTTCGGCAAGAAAGCCCGTGACGGCAAACTGTCCATCGAAGAGATGACCGGCGGTACGTTCACCATCACCAACGGTGGTACATTCGGTTCGATGATGTCGACCCCGATCGTCAACCCGCCACAAGCGGCGATCCTGGGTATGCACAACATCATCCAGCGTCCGATGGCAATCAACGGTCAAGTCGTGATTCGTCCGATGATGTACCTGGCACTGTCCTACGATCACCGTCTGATCGACGGTAAAGAAGCCGTGACGTTCCTGGTGACCATCAAGAACCTGCTTGAAGATCCGGCTCGCCTGCTCCTGGATATTTAAAAAGCAGCTACAAGCTGCAAGCGCCAAGCCTCAAGCCCACTGCGGGCGAGGTTTGAGCTTGTAGCTTGCGGCTTATAGCTTGCAGCTAAAAGGAATCTTTTTCATGACTCAGAAATTCGACGTGGTAGTGATTGGTGCGGGCCCTGGTGGCTATGTAGCGGCCATCAAGGCTGCGCAACTTGGCCTGACCACTGCCTGCATCGAGAAATACACCGATGGTGAAGGGAAGCTGGCCCTTGGCGGTACTTGCCTGAACGTCGGCTGCATTCCTTCCAAGGCGCTGCTGGACAGTTCCTGGAAATACAAGGAAGCGAAAGAAAGCTTCAACGTCCACGGCATCTCCACCGGCGAAGTCAAGATGGACGTCGCAGCGATGGTTGGCCGCAAGGCTGGCATCGTCAAGAACCTGACTGGCGGCGTTGCTACCCTGTTCAAGGCCAACGGCGTGACCTCGATTCAGGGCCACGGCAAGCTGTTGCTGGGCAAGAAAGTCGAAGTGACCAAGCCCGACGGCTCGGTTGAAGTGATCGAAGCCGAGAACGTCATCCTGGCTCCGGGTTCGCGTCCGATCGACATCCCACCGGCTCCAGTCGATCAGAAAGTGATCGTCGACTCCACCGGCGCCCTGGAATTCCAGTCCGTGCCGAAGCGCCTGGGCGTGATCGGCGCCGGCGTGATCGGCCTGGAGCTGGGTTCGGTATGGTCGCGCCTGGGTGCGCAAGTGACCGTGCTCGAAGCCCTCGACACCTTCCTGATGGCCGCCGACACCGCGGTTTCCAAGGAAGCGCTGAAGACCCTGACCAAGCAAGGCCTGGACATCAAGCTGGGCGCTCGCGTAACCGGTTCGAAAGTCACCGGCGAAGAAGTTGTGGTCAACTACACCGACGCCAACGGCGAACAGACCATCACTTTCGACAAGCTGATCGTTGCAGTGGGCCGTCGTCCGGTGACCACCGATCTGCTGTCTGCTGATTGCGGCGTGGTGATCGACGAGCGTGGTTTCATCGCGGTCGATGACCACTGCGCAACCGACGTACCGGGCGTCTACGCCATCGGTGACGTGGTTCGCGGCATGATGCTGGCCCACAAGGCTTCCGAAGAAGGCATCATGGTCGTCGAGCGCATCAAGGGCCACAAGGCCCAGATGAACTACGACCTGATCCCATCGGTTATCTACACCCACCCGGAAATCGCATGGGTCGGTAAAACCGAGCAGACCTTGAAAGGCGAGGGCGTCGAGGTTAACGTCGGCACCTTCCCGTTCGCCGCCAGTGGCCGTGCCATGGCAGCCAACGATACCGGCGGTTTCGTGAAAGTCATCGCCGATGCCAAGACGGATCGCGTGTTGGGCGTTCACGTCATTGGCCCGAGCGCTGCCGAGCTGGTACAGCAAGGCGCGATCGCGATGGAATTCGGCACCAGCGCTGAAGACCTGGGCATGATGGTCTTCTCCCATCCGACCCTGTCCGAAGCCTTGCACGAAGCGGCCCTGGCCGTAAATGGCGGCGCCATCCACGTGGCCAACCGCAAGAAGCGTTAATCGATAATAAGAAACCACGGCGGTTCGGCCCGTCGTGAGCCTTGCGAGCAAGACTCACCGCGGAATGTCCGCTGGACGCAGTCTTGCGTAGCTCTGCCGGTTCACCGGAAGGCTACGCAAGCAGCAGTCACAGGTGGTGCGGCACTAAACTGGTGCAGCACCGAATGCGCAGTACCTAACGAAGACGGTAATAAGCATGAATCTTCACGAGTATCAGGGTAAGCAGCTGTTCGCTGAATACGGCCTGCCAGTATCCACAGGCTACGCGGTAGACACCCCGGAAGCGGCAGCAGAAGCTTGCGACAAAATCGGCGGCAGCGAGTGGGTTGTCAAAGCCCAGGTTCACGCCGGTGGTCGCGGTAAAGCGGGCGGCGTAAAGCTGGTTCGCAGCAAAGAAGACGCCAAAGCCTTCGCACAGCAGTGGCTGGGCAAGCGTCTGGTGACCTACCAGACTGACGCCAATGGTCAGCCGGTCACCAAAATCCTGGTTGAATCGTGCACTGATATCGCTAAAGAGCTGTACCTGGGCGCTGTCGTAGACCGTTCGAGCCGCCGCATCGTGTTCATGGCTTCCACCGAAGGTGGCGTGGACATCGAGAAAATCGCTCACGACACTCCAGAAAAAATTCTGAAAGCCACTATCGATCCACTGGTTGGCGCTCAGCCATTCCAGGGGCGCGAGCTGGCATTCCAGCTGGGCCTGGAAGGCAAGCAGGTCACTCAATTCGCCAAGATCTTCGTCGGTCTGGCCAAGCTGTTCCAGGACCACGACCTGGCACTGCTGGAAGTGAACCCGCTGGTGATCAAGGCCGACGGCGACCTGCACTGCCTCGATGCCAAGATCAACATCGACGCCAACGCCATGTACCGTCAGCCTAAGCTGAAGACTTTCCACGATCCGTCCCAGGACGATCCGCGCGAAGCGCACGCTGCCAAGTTCGAACTGAACTACGTAGCCCTGGAAGGTAACATCGGCTGCATGGTCAACGGTGCCGGTCTGGCCATGGGTACCATGGACATCGTCAACCTGCACGGCGGCAAGCCAGCCAACTTCCTCGACGTGGGCGGCGGTGCTACCAAGGAACGCGTAACCGAAGCGTTCAAGATCATCCTGTCCGACACCAATGTCGCAGCAGTACTGGTCAACATCTTCGGCGGCATCGTTCGTTGCGACATGATTGCCGAAGGCATCATCGGCGCGGTGAAAGAAGTCGGCGTGAAAATCCCGGTTGTTGTTCGCCTTGAAGGCAACAACGCTGAGCTGGGCGCTAAAGTACTGGCAGAAAGCGGTTTGAACATCATCGCTGCTACCAGCCTGACCGACGCTGCTCAACAAGTCGTCAAAGCTGCGGAGGGCAAATAATGAGCGTCCTGATCAATAAAGACACCAAGGTTATCTGCCAGGGTATTACCGGTTCGCAAGGTAGCTTCCACACCCAGCAAGCCATCGAATACGGCACCCAGATGGTTGGCGGCGTAACTCCGGGCAAAGGCGGCACCGAGCACCTGGGCCTGCCTGTCTTCAACACCGTCAAGGACGCTGTTGCTGCCACTGGCGCTACCGCCAGCGTGATTTATGTTCCGGCTCCTTTCTGCAAGGATTCCATCCTGGAAGCGGCGTTCGGCGGCATCAAGCTGATCGTGTGCATCACCGAAGGCATCCCGACCATCGACATGCTGGAAGCCAAGGTCAAGTGCGACGAGCTGGGTATCACCCTGATCGGCCCTAACTGCCCAGGCGTGATCACCCCAGGCGAGTGCAAGATCGGCATCATGCCAGGTCACATTCACTTGCCAGGCAAGGTCGGTATCGTGTCCCGTTCCGGCACCCTGACTTACGAAGCCGTGAAGCAGACCACTGACGCCGGTTTCGGTCAGTCCACCTGCGTCGGCATCGGTGGTGACCCGATCCCGGGCTCCAACTTCATCGACATCCTGAAGCTGTTCCAGGAAGACCCGAAGACCGAAGCGATCGTGATGATCGGTGAGATCGGCGGTTCCGCTGAAGAAGAAGCCGCAGCCTTCATCAAGGCCAACGTGACCAAGCCGGTTGTGTCCTACATCGCAGGCGTGACTGCTCCTCCGGGCAAGCGCATGGGCCATGCTGGCGCAATCATCTCTGGCGGCAAAGGCACTGCAGACGAGAAATTCGCTGCGCTGCAAGACGCAGGCGTGAAAACCGTGCGTTCGCTGGCAGACATCGGCAAGGCCCTGGCCGAGCTGACTGGCTGGGAAATGAAGAAGTAAGCTTCGGCTGACCTTCTCGTTCCAGCAACAAAGGCCACCTTCGGGTGGCCTTTGTCGTTTCTGGTATTGGAAAACCTTATAGGTAGCTATGGGTTTTTGTGGCGAGGGGATTTATCCCCGCTGGGCTGCGAAGCAGCCCCCAAGCAATCGAGCGCGGTTTATCTGGAGGATTGCGGTTACCCTATTGGGGCTGCTTCGCAGCCCAGCGGGGATAAATCCCCTCGCCACAAGAAGCCTGCCCTGTTCCTGAAGAAAAGGGACAGGTGGAAAAATAGATACGTAAACGCGACACGGAAATGTCGTGTATCGGATACTTCGCCCCTTAACAGTGCGTTTGTCGCTCAAATTCGTTAGGCTAGCGTCCATTTTTGCGCTCGCGGCTCACAAGGAAGCGGCGCGCTAAACGGGTCGGTCTTATACGGATCGACAGCATTTCCCTCACCCATAAGGGAAATCCCTCTCTAAATTCCGATTCAGTAGTGTGGTTTCCTTAATGAAAGTGTTGAAAGGCCAGGACATCCTGGCGCTTGGTTTCATGACCTTTGCCCTGTTCGTCGGGGCCGGTAACATCATCTTCCCGCCTATCGTCGGTTTGCAGTCCGGGCCTCATGTCTGGATGGCGGCGTTGGGCTTCCTGATCACCGCGGTCGGATTGCCGGTCATCACCGTCGTTGCGCTGGCCAAGGTCGGTGGGGCGATGGATGCCTTGAGCAGCCCCATCGGCAAGATCGCCGGTGGCCTGCTGGCGGCAGTCTGCTACCTCGCTGTCGGCCCGCTGTTCGCCACGCCACGCACCGCCACCGTCTCGTTCGAAGTCGGCCTGGCGCCGTTGACCGGTGAAAGTCCGCTGGCGCTGTTTCTCTACAGTGCCGTGTATTTCCTGGTGGTGTTCTTTATCTCGCTTTATCCGGGCCGGCTGCTTGACACTGTCGGACGTTTCCTCGCGCCGCTGAAGATCATCGCCCTGGCCGTACTGGGTATCGCCGCGTTTGCCTTGCCCGCCGGCGATATCGGCGTGGCAACGCCGGAGTACGTGGCGGCGCCGTTCTCCCAAGGGTTCATCAATGGTTACCTGACCATGGACACCCTCGGGGCGCTGGTATTCGGCATCGTCATCGTGAACGCGATCCGTTCCCGTGGCGTCGAGTCGCCGGCCCTGATCACCCGCTACGCCATCATTGCCGGGCTGATCGCCGGAGTGGGCCTGGCGTTGGTCTACGTCAGCCTGTTCCGCCTGGGCTCGGGCAGCCACGAGGTGGCCATGGGCGCGACGAATGGCGCCGCGGTGCTGCATGCCTATGTACAACATACGTTTGGTGGTCTGGGCAGTGGTTTCCTGGCCGTGCTGATCTCCCTGGCCTGCCTGGTGACCGCGGTCGGCCTGACCTGCGCCTGCGCGGAATATTTCAGCCGCGTCCTGCCCCTGTCCTATCGGACGCTGGTGGTGATCCTGGCAGCGTTTTCGCTGCTGGTGTCCAACCTGGGCCTGACCAAGCTGATCGCATTCTCGATCCCGGTTCTGACCGCGATCTACCCGCCGTGTATCGCCCTGGTGGCCCTGAGCTTCTGCAAGGACTTCTGGCACGAGCAGGGTCGTATCGTTGGCCCGGTGATGCTGGTGTCGCTGCTGTTCGGCCTGGTCGACGCCCTGAAGGGTGCCGGGCTGGCGGATTGGATGCCTTCGCAACTGGCCCATCTGCCTCTGAGCGAGCAGGGACTGGCCTGGCTGGTGCCTTCGGTGATGACTTTGGCGGTGGCCGTGGTCTGTGATCGCCTGCTGGGCAAGCGCAGCGAAGCGCTGGCTTAAGCGACCCACCGGCAGGAACTGAAATGCCCCGTATCAATCGATACGGGGCATTTTTTTTGGATGCCGTGTCTTTTTTCGTGAGCTAACGTCGAAGCACTGTCCTGAAAAGTTTACATAGCCCATTGTGGGAGCAAGCCCATTCCGACAGGGTTCACTGCAAGCTGCTCCATGTTCATGTCATACAAGGAATCGAATGTCATTCATCCAAGCCAATCTGACTCATCTTCTCGCCGCCGTCTGGTTCATCGTCTGCTGGGGCGGCTATACCCGTTATGCCACGTGGAAGGCCCGTGATACGGCCTGCCTGGCCAGTGTGATGCATCTGTATCGGGAAGACTGGATGCGCCGGATGTTGCTGCGCGAAAACCGTATTGCCGATGCCAGCGTGATTGGCAACCTGGAGCGCAATGCCTCGTTCTTCGCCTCCAGCACGCTGATCATCCTGGCCGGTATTCTGACGGTACTGGGGGCGTCGGATCGGGCGGTGTCGTTGCTGGCGGACCTGCCGCTGGTGCAGCAGGCTTCCCAAGGGCTGGCGGAAGTCAAATTACTGTGCCTGGCCTTGGTGTTTGTCTACGCGTTCTTCACCTTCAGCTGGTGCATGCGTCAATACAACTTCGCGGCGGTCCTGGTGGGGTCGGCACCGATGATCGGTGAAAGACATGTGTCGGAACAGGAGCGCAGGGCCTTTGCATTACGGGCGGCGCGGGTGATTTCGATGGCGGCCAACCAGTTCAACTTTGGCCTGCGTTCTTATTATTTCGGCATGTCCATGTTGGCGTGGTTCGTCAGCCCCTGGTTATTCATGTTGATGAGCGCCGGTGTGGTGTTCGTGCTTTACCGTCGGGAATTTCATTCCGATGTGCTGGATGTCATGGTCTATACCCCGACTGAGGCTCCCCCCGCCGAAGTGACCAAGGACGTGGTCTGAGCGACTGGGCCAAGCTGAATGGAAGACAAAAGAAAACCCGCACCAGGCGGGTTTTCTTTTGTGGCTAAAACCGTATCAGTTGGTTTTAGGCGCGGTGGCAGGGGCTTGTTCCTGCGTGGCGGCATTGTTCGATTCGGCCTGATCTTTGGCGGCTTCGGCGTTTTCTTTTGCCGCTTCGTTCACTTTATCCTGTGCTTCGCCCATTTTTTGCTGAGCTTCTTGGGAATGTTGGGCGGCATCTTGAGCTTTGTCCTCGGATTTTTTATCGCAGGCAGCGAGACCGAGGGAGGCGGTCAACATCAAGGCAATAGCTAAAGTCTTACGCATGGGGTGTTTCTCCTTATGGAAATAACTACTGGCCTTTTGAGCCACCCCCCACGGGTAAGTTCCTCTTTTGCGACAGATATATAACTCCGTGTTGGAACGGAACTTTATCGCATTGCCGGTTTTGCGCTTGCGTCACTTATAAAGGGCCTTGATCGAATGGCTGAAAACCCCATTTTTGAGCGTGCGACCCGTTTTTTATCCGCACTGCGGCACTGTCAGGTGCTGGGTTTGAAGTTGCACAGCGCCAGCGAGGAAGGGCTGACGCTGGTGCTGCCTTTCAGCCCCCGGATTGTCGGCAACCCCCTCACAGGCATCATCCATGGTGGTGCATTGACGTCATTGATGGATACCGCGTGCGGCATGTCGACCCTGTGCGTGCTGCCTGAGTTCGAGGTCTGTCCGACCCTCGACCTGCGTATCGATTACATGCATGCCGCGGCGCCAGACAAGGACGTCTACGGCTTCGCCCAGTGTTATCGGGTCACGCCGGACGTGATCTTCACGCGGGGTTTTGCCTATCAAGACGACCCCGAACAGCCCATCGCCCACGTGGTGGGTACATTCATGCGCCTGGGCCAGCATGCCAGGGGCCTCGGCAGGGCCGGGGCAGGCAAGTCATGACTGATCTTATTCGCGAACAATTGCGCCAAGCCTGCGAGCAAGGCGACTATGGGCTATTGATGGCCTCGATCCCTTATGCACAGTTGATCGGCGCCGAATGCATCCGACAGGGCGATGAGCTGCTGTTTCGCCTGCCGGCCAGCCCGGAAAACATTGGTAACCCTTTATTGCCTGCGATCCATGGCGGTGTCATTGCCGGTTTCATGGAGCTGTCGGCGGCCGTTCATCTGCTGATCGTCACCCGCACGCCGGGTGTGCCGAAAATCATCGACTTCTCCCTGGATTACCTGCGCGCCGGGCAGTTTCGCGACACCTATGCCAAGTGCCAGGTCTGGCGCCAGGGGCGACGGGTAGCCAACGTGGCCATCACGGCCTGGCAGGACGACGCGGCCGGGCCCATCGCGACCGCGCGGGCGCATTTCAAGATCCAGGAGCCCGCAAAGCCGACCCACCCTTGAAATTATCAGGGGCGCCCCCACCTTGAGGTCATCCCGCCGCCGACTCAGCGAGGCGGACACCACCATCCACTTGGAGTTTGATGACAATGAGCGTGGAAACTCAAAAGGAAACCCTGGGCTTCCAGACCGAGGTAAAGCAACTGCTGCACCTGATGATTCACTCGCTGTATTCGAACAAGGAAATTTTCCTTCGCGAGCTGATCTCGAATGCCTCTGACGCTGTCGACAAATTACGTTTCGAAGCCCTGTCCAAGCCAGAATTGCTGGAAGGCGGCGCTGAGCTGAAAATCCGCGTGAGCTTCGACAAGGACGCGAAAACCATCACCCTGGAAGACAACGGCATCGGCATGAGCCGCGAAGAGGTGATCACTCACCTGGGCACCATCGCCAAATCCGGCACCGCCGACTTCATGAAGAACCTGACCGGTGACCAGAAGAAGGATTCCCACCTGATCGGTCAATTCGGCGTCGGTTTCTATTCCGCGTTCATTGTGGCCGATCATGTCGAAGTCTTCAGCCGCCGTGCCGGCCTCGCCGCGAGCGAAGGTGTGCACTGGTCGTCCAAGGGCGAAGGCGAGTTCGAGGTTGCCACCCTCGACAAGGCCGATCGCGGAACCCGCATCGTGCTGCACCTCAAGTCCGGCGAAGACGAGTTCGCCGATGGCTGGCGCCTGCGCAACATCATCAAGAAATACTCCGACCACATCGCGCTGCCGATCGAGTTGCCGAAGCAGGTCGCCGCTGCCGAGGGCGAAGAAAAGCCTGAAGTGGAATGGGAAACCGTCAACCGCGCCAGTGCCCTGTGGACTCGCCCACGCACCGAGGTGAAGGATGAGGAATACCAGGAGTTCTACAAACACATCGCCCATGATTACGAGAACCCGCTGAGCTGGAGCCATAACAAGGTCGAAGGCAAGCTGGAATACAACTCGTTGCTGTACGTGCCGGCCCGCGCACCGTTCGATCTGTACCAGCGCGAAGCCCCTCGTGGCCTGAAGCTGTACGTGCAACGTGTATTCGTGATGGACCAGGCCGAATCGTTCCTGCCGCTCTACCTGCGCTTCATCAAGGGCGTGGTGGACTCCAACGACCTGTCCCTGAACGTCTCGCGGGAAATCCTGCAGAAAGATCCGATCATCGACTCCATGAAGTCGGCGCTGACCAAGCGTGTGCTGGATATGCTGGAGAAACTGGCGAAGAACGAGCCCGAACAGTACAAGAACTTCTGGAAAAACTTCGGTCAGGTAATGAAGGAAGGTCCGGCCGAGGACTTCGCCAACAAGGAAAAAATTGCCAGCCTGCTGCGTTTTGCCTCGACCCAGGGCGACGATGGCGAACAGATCGTCGGCCTGGCCGATTACCTGGCCCGCGCCAAGGAAGGCCAGGACAAGATCTACTACCTCACCGGTGAGACCTATGCCCAGGTCAAGAACAGTCCGCACCTGGAAGTCTTCCGCAAGAAAGGCATCGAAGTGTTGCTGCTGACCGACCGCATCGACGAGTGGCTGATGAGCTACCTCAACGAGTTCGATGGCAAGAGCTTCGTCGACGTGGCCCGTGGCGACCTGGACCTCGGCAACCTGGATTCGGAAGAAGACAAGAAAGCCGCCGAAGAGATCGCCAAGAGCAAGGAAGGTCTGGTCGAGCGAATCAAGACGGCCTTGGGCGATGCGGTCAGCGAAGTGCGCGTGTCCCACCGCCTGACCGACTCTCCGGCGATCCTGGCCATCGGTGAACAGGACCTCGGCTTGCAGATGCGTCAGATTCTCGAAGCCAGCGGCCAGAAAGTCCCGGACTCCAAGCCGATCTTCGAATTCAACCCGGCTCACCCGTTGCTGGAGAAGCTGGACAACGAACAGAGCGAAGAGCGTTTTGGCGATCTGTCGCACATCCTGTTCGACCAGGCGGCCCTGGCCGCTGGCGACAGCTTGAAGGATCCGGCGGCTTATGTTCGCCGCCTGAACAAGCTGTTGGTGGAACTGTCAGCTTAATCAAGTGCAGGAAAAACCCGCTTCGGCGGGTTTTTCATTTCAGGTGTTCGATTGAAGAGGAGTCTGTCATGAGCCAGATCACGGTTCGCTCACTGGTCTATCAGATCGAAGGTCAACGTTATGAAAGCCGTCTGGCCTTCGACATCAACCAGCAGGGCCCGCGTCCGGGCCTGTTGATGGCGCCGAACTGGATGGGTGTAGGGGCGGGGGCCGAGGAGATCGCCAAGTCGGTGGCGGCCAACGGGTACGTGGTGTTGATTGCCGACCTGTATGGGCAGACGGTACGGCCGACCAACGCCGATGAAGCGGGGGCGGCAATGATGCCGCTCAAGAATGATCGGGCCATGCTGCGCAAGCGCATGCAGGCCGCGCTCGAACAACTGCAAAGCCAGGGCGAGGCGCCGGTCGATGCGTCGAAGCTTGCCACATTCGGTTTCTGCTTCGGCGGCTGCTGTGCCCTGGAGCTGGCCCGTACAGGCGCGCCGCTCAAGGCGGCCATTTCGTTTCACGGCACTCTGGATACGCCGGATCCCGCGGATGCGCGCAACATCCAGGGCGCGGTACTGGTGATGCACGGTGCGTCCGATCCTTTGGTACCCAAGGAACAACTGCCGGCTTTCGAAGACGAAATGAATGCCGCCGGGGTGGATTGGCAACTGCTCAGCTACGGCGGGGCGGTGCATTCGTTTACCGATCCACAAGCCAATGTGCCGGGCAAAATGATGTACGACGCCAAGGTCGCCAACAGGGCGTTCAGGTCAATGCATAACTTGCTGGATGAGGTGTTCAAGGATTGAAATCCGGGACTGGATCCGGGGTTGCCTGTAGTCTGATCCAACGCTATCGCGAGCAAGCTCGCTCCCACATTGACCGAGTTGTTCGCAGCATTTGCTAACCACATCGGTCCACAGTGGGAGCGAGCTTGCTCGCGATGGCTATCTATCAGGCAGTGCAGGATTCAGGGTAACTCAATCCGTTCATTTTCCCCCGGCACGGTCGGCCAATCCCCGGCCGCCCAGCGTCGACGGGCTTCGTCGATCCGGGCCGGGTCGCTGGAGACAAAATTCCAGTTCATCCGTCGCGGCCCGTCCAACGACGCGCCACCGAACAGCACGGCATGGCAATCGCTCTCGGCATACAATGTCATTTCCGCCCCGGCCGGCAGTATTACCAGCGAATGGGGTTCAACCGGTTCTCCCTCCAGTTTCGCTTCACCACTTAACACATACAGTGCCCGTTCTTCATGCTCGGTGGGAATCAGCAGAGTCGTCGCGGTCTGCAGGTTCAGTTCGGCATACAGCGTAGGAGACAACACCGGTACCGGCGATTCCAGGCAGAAGCCTGACCCGGCGATCATGCGGATACGGATCCCCAGAGTGTCGCTGACCGGCAAGGTGCGGGCCGGATGATGGCTGTAGTGCCCCGGTCCTTCTTCATGGGATTTGGGCGAGGCCAGCCAGACTTGCAAGCCGTGCATGACGAAATCACTGCCCAACAGTGCCTCGGGTGTGCGCTCCACATGGGCAATGGCGCTGCCGGCGGTCATCCAACTGACGTCTCCGGCCTCTACCACCTGATCGGAACCGAGGCTGTCCTTGTGCTGGAGTGTGCCTTCGAACAGGTAGGTGAGGGTGGACAGCCCGATGTGGGGGTGTTGGCGGATATTCATGCCTTTACCGGCCGGATAGGTGGTTTGCAGCATGTGGTCGAAAAACACGAAAGGTCCCACGCTGCGGCACTTGGCGGACGGCAGAGGACGGAGAATCGGCTGGCCTTCGACATCTTCTGCACGGGGGCGAACGGTCAGGGACGTGGTCATGGTGTCTTCCAGATTGAGCAACGGAGGCGGTGAGCATAACCCGGTGCCGCCGATGATGGCACAGGCGACTTGAACCCCGGCGGGAAGCGCGGGGTCTATGCTGCTCATGGCCTGTGGAGATTACCCGTTGATCCGTCTGATCATTGCCTGGCTGCTGGTGGTTTTCAGCGTTACTGCCATGGCCCGCGAATATGCCTACAGCGATGCGCACCTGCATTATGTCGATTTCTTCCAGGAAACTGCCGGGATGCCTGAGCTGCTCAAGGCGATGGCTGACAATCGCATCGAGCACGTCATGATTTCCGGCATTCCGGTGGCCAAGAAATGGCATGAAGACGAGCCCAAGCGGCCACGGTATTACGCCGGTGACGATGCGGACGCCTATTGGTACAGCGCCACCGATGTGATCGTCGCGGCGGCGGTGAACAAACTGACGCCTGAACAACGCAAGCACTTCCATCCTTTCCTGTCGGGCTTCAACCCCAACGACAAGAACTCCGCCGCCCACATTCAGCGCATGCTCGATCTGTATCCCGGGTTGTGGCAGGGCATCGGAGAGGTGTTTACTCGGCACGACGATCTGACCGCGCTGACGTCGGGCGATACCCCGAGGGCCAACAACGAGGCGATGACCCGGATCTACCACTTGGCGGCGGAGAGCGACCTGCCGGTGATGTTGCATTCCAACATCACCTCCAAGCGTGAGAAAAATCCACTTTATCTGCCGGAAATCGAAGAGCCGTTGCGTAACCATCCCCACACGCGGTTCATCTGGGCTCATGCCGGCACCAGCATGGAGATCCACCGGCACCAGACCCGACTGGATTTCCTCTTGCCAACATTGAGTCGGATGCTGGAGGCTTACCCGAACTTGTACATTGACCTGTCCTGGAGCCTGCTGACGCCGTATTTGCTGGACGAGGCGGGCGAGCCCCGTCCGGAGTGGGTCGAGTTGGTGGAGCGCTTCCCTGACCGCTTCATGGTGGGGTCGGATGTGGTAGGACGTTTCAACAAACTGGGTCAGGAGCTGCACAGCTTTGATCCGTTCCTGGATGCGTTGCCCGAAGAGGTGGCGAGGAAGGTAGCGCGAGATAATTTCCTGGCGGTGTTGCCGCGTTCCGCCCCCAGATGAGAAACACTTTGTGGTGAGGGGATTTATCCCCGCCGGGCTGCGAAGCAGACCCAAAACGGTCGACTCAACTAATCAGATGGTCCAGTTGTTGGGTTTGGGGCTGCGTTGCAGCCCAGCGGGGATAAATCCCCTCGCCACAATAGCCTTGCAGGGGCATGTAAATCTGCTTTGTCATCAGTCTGTCACGCCCGCGTCATACCCTCGCGCTCATCTCAATCAAGGAGCGCACCATGCAATTCAGCCGTTCAAGCGCACTGTTGGCGCTGTTGTTGACCTGCGGCCTGGCTCAGGCCGAAGTCCGTGTCGAAGGCCCGGTGGAATATGGCGTTTTTGAAGGGGCGCAAGCCGAGCTGCAATCGGGAGAGCGGGTGTTGCGGCGCAGCAACGAACCTATTCGCCAGACCGAAACCGTACCGGCGAAGCTGGGCACCAAGTTTGGCATGCGCTATCAGTTGGTCGGCAAGGTGGCCGATGACCAGCCTTTGACACTTCTGTATTTCACTCCGGGCATTCGGACTGCCGATGGGGTGCTCCATGACAAATTCGAAGTCACCCAGAAGCTGGTACCCGGCGCGCCTCAGGACGTGATGGCTTATGAATTCACCGAGAGCCATGAAGTGGTGCCGGGCGAATGGCGGTTCATGGTGTTCCAGGGCGATCGGTTGCTGACGCAGCAGCGCTTTGTGGTGCGCTGACTCCCCGACCACCGCAAACCCCCTGTGAGAGCGAGCCTGCTCGCGATGACGGCAGCACATTCAACATCACTGCAAGTTGATACACCGCTATCGCGAGCAAGCTCGCTCCCACAGGGGACTGCGGTGAGTTGAAGACGCAAAAAAAAAACGCCCCGAATCAGTCGGGGCGTTTTTCATGACGAAGCAGCGGGGCTTACTTGCCCTGCCAGCGCTTGAGTACCAGGGTGGCGTTGGTGCCGCCGAAACCGAAGCTGTTGCTCATCACGGTGTCGATTTTGGCGTCTTCACGGGTCTTGGTCAGGATCGGCAGGTCGGCCACTTCCGGGTCCAGCTCGTCGATGTTGGCCGAACCGGCGATGAAGTTGCCTTCCATCATCAGCATGCAGTAGATCGCTTCGTGAACGCCAGCGGCGCCCAGGGAGTGACCCGACAGGCTCTTGGTGGAGCTGATGGCCGGGGCCTTGTCGCCGAACACTTCACGCACACCTTTCATTTCCGCAACGTCACCGACCGGGGTCGAGGTGCCGTGGGTGTTCAGGTAGTCGATGGGGGTATCCACGGTGGACATGGCCATCTGCATGCAGCGAATAGCACCTTCGCCGCTCGGGGCCACCATGTCGTAGCCGTCGGACGTGGCGCCGTAGCCAACGATTTCGGCGTAGATTTTCGCGCCGCGGGCCAAGGCGTGTTCCAGTTCCTCGACCACCACCATGCCACCACCACCGGCGATGACGAAACCGTCACGGTCGGCATCGTAGGCACGCGAGGCTTTCTCGGGGGTGTCGTTGCGCTTGCTGGACAGGGCGCCCATGGCATCGAACAGGAACGACTGGCTCCAGTGTTCTTCTTCACCGCCGCCGGCAAAGACGATGTCCTGCTTGCCCATCTGGATCTGTTCCATGGCGGTACCGATGCAGTGTGCACTGGTGGCGCAGGCCGAAGCGATGGAGTAGTTCAGGCCCTTGATCTTGAAGGGCGTGGCCAGGCAGGCGGAAACGGTGCTGCTCATGGTCCGGGTGACACGATACGGGCCGACGCGCTTGACGCCTTTCTCGCGCAGGATGTCCAGTGCTTCCATCTGGTTGAGGGTCGAGGCGCCGCCGGAACCGGCAATCAGCCCGGTGCGCGGGTTGGACACCTGCTCTTCGGTCAGGCCCGAGTCAGCGATGGCATCCTTCATGGCCAGGTAGGCGTAAGCCGCTGCATGGCCGACGAAACGGTAGATCTTGCGGTCGATCAGCTCTTCGAGGTTGAGGTCAATGGAGCCGGAAACCTGGCTACGCAGACCCATTTCGGCGTATTCCGGGTTGAACCGGATGCCCGGGCGACTTGCACGCAGGTTAGCGGAGACGGTCTCTTTGTCATTGCCCAGGCAAGAAACGATGCCCAGACCAGTGATAACGACGCGGCGCATGCGGATAACCCTTAGAAGTTGTCAGTGGAGGTGAAAACGCCGACCCGAAGGCCTTCGGCGGTGTAGATCTCGCGACCGTCGACAGCCACCGAACCATCGGCGATGGCCATGTTCAGCTTGCCCTTGAGGACGCGTTTGATATGGATGTTATAGGTGATTTTCTTCGCGGTCGGCAGGACCTGACCGAAGAACTTCACTTCGCCCGAGCCCAGGGCGCGACCGCGGCCCGGCAGACCCTGCCAGCCGAGGAAAAAACCGACCAGCTGCCACATGGCATCCAGGCCCAGGCAGCCCGGCATTACTGGATCGCCTTCGAAATGGCAGGCGAAGAACCACAGGTCCGGAGTGATATCCAGCTCGGCGACCAATTCACCTTTGCCGTACTTGCCGCCCTCTTCGCTGATATGGGTGATACGGTCCACCATCAGCATGTTCGGGGCGGGCAGTTGCGCGTTACCTGGGCCGAACAGCTCACCGCGACTGCAGCGCAGCAGATCTTCCCGGGTAAAGGCGTTTTGTTTGGTCATGCGAGCTCCTCAATAATCCCATGCGGCAGGGTGGGGCGAATCTTCCCGGCCGATCGAAGCGTTCATGCCTCGCATCGGCAGCCTACCCATAGACTATTGCGTTGTAGTGAAAGTCACAGCGCAGAGGCAAATGAATGAACACCTGTGCACTGAAATATTAATTCAAGCCTCCAGTCGAGGCTCGTCGGGTGCCTAAGACTGCCGCACTTTCGCTTTCCACGCCAGCCACACGGGTTACTAATGCACCCAACGCTGCATAATTTGCTGCAGATCAGTTCTTTTGAACGGTTTTGCGAGGTAATCGTTCATGCCTGCCGTCAGACAGGCTTCGCGGTCGCCTTGTAGCGCGTTGGCCGTCAACGCGACGATCGGCACCGTGCCGCAGCCCGGCAGCTGGCGTATCTGTCGCGTGGCCTCGTAGCCATCGACGAGGGGCAGCCTGCAGTCCATCAGAATCAAGTCGAACATCAGGCTTTCGGCGCTGCGTATGGCCTGGGCGCCGTCGGAAGCGATGCTCACGGCGAAGCCCAGGCTGCGCAACATGGCTTCGATCACGGTCTGGTTGACCGGATTGTCCTCTACCAGCAGCACATGACGGCCTTCGCCGTCTCCCTTGTCGCCCGGCAATCGCGGCGCCAGGACCGGTGGGCTCTGCGTGGACAACGCCAGGGGAATTTCCAGGGTAAACACCGAACCCTGGCCTTCTTCGCTCTGCGCCCGCAGGGTACCTCCCATGCGTTCGGCCAGGGTCCTGGCGATGGGCAGGCCCAGGCCGGTGCCGCCATAGCGTCGGGAGATGGAGCTGTCCGCCTGCTGGAAGGCGTCGAACATGCGTTCCAGGCTTTCGGCCGGAATGCCAATGCCGCTGTCGCGTACCGCGCAGGTAAACCACAGCAGTTCGTGATCCAGGGCCTGCCACTGGCATTGCACGGTAACGCGGCCTTGCTCGGTGAACTTCAGCGCGTTGCCGATCAGGTTCACCAGAATCTGTCTGATCCGCGTCGGATCGCCTTGTACCCGCAAGGCATGCATGTCGTCGGGAATCAGCAAGTCCAGGCCCAGTTTGCGTTGTGCGGCGCTGTGCTGGAAGGACTGGGCACAACTGCTCACCAGTTCCGCCAGGTTGAACGGGATGTGCTCCAGCTCCAGGGCCGAGCGTTCAATGCGCGAGAAATCGAGGATGTCGTTGATTACCTTCAACAGGTGTTCGGTGGATTCCGAAGCCAGCGCCGTGTACTCCTGCTGCTCCTCGGTCATCCGGGTGGTTTCCAGCAGTTGCAGCATGCCCAGCACACCGTTCATGGGGGTGCGCAGTTCATGGCTCATCATCGCCAGGAACTCGGACTTGGCACTGTTGGCCTTTTCCGCTTCTTCGCGGGTCTTGATCAACTGTGCCATGGCCTGGTGCTGTTCCCGGCTGGCTTGCTCCAGCCCGTCGGCCAGGTTGTTGATATGGCGCGACAAGGCCCCGAGTTCGGCGTCGTCGACGATGGGCAGGGGCTTGCTGTAGTCGCCCTGCTGGATGGCCTTGACCGCATCGCCGATGTCGCGGATCGGCCGGGACAGGTTCAAAGCCAGGCGGCGCGCCACCAGAAAAGTGAAGAGCAAGGCGAACAGCGCCAGGATCGCGGCCTTTAGCAGAATCTCCTGTTGCCGTTGGCTGAAGGCGTCGCTGGACATGCCGACGACTACCCGCCCCAGGTAATCTTCGCCGGGCGTCTCGGCGGTCGGGTTGTTGCCTTGCAGGAAATCATTGTTCAGGGCGATGCGTTGCAGGCGCACCGGTGCCTGGAAGACTTCGATTTGCTGGGAGTGGCTGCGGTTCTGCGCCGGCTGTTCGACATACACCAACACCCGGTCCGTGGCGTCCTGGACTTCCAGGAAGCGCACGTGGGGCGTGGCCAGGGTGGCGGTGAGCAGACTTTCCAGCACCTCGTTGTTACCGGAGATAACCCCGTATTCCGTGGCCGGGGCCAGTTGGTTGGCGATCAGTTGGCCGGTGTGATTGAGTTCCTGGCGCAAGTCCTGGATCCGCACGAAGGTAAAGAAACTGATCAGCAGCACGGTCAGCAGCAACGCCGGGCCGAGGGAGATGAGCTGGGTGCGGGTATTGATATCCCAACGGCGACGCAAGGTCATGGGCGTTGTTCTCCTTCGGCCAACTGCGAAGCGACGGATTCGGTATCGATCGGTTCGATCCCCAGGGAACGCGCAACCTGGCGGTTACTCAAGACTTTGAAGCGGGGCGGATACAAGGTGCGCGGCCAACTGGAGGCGGGACGGTCAAGCAACTCGTCGAGAATCGCCAGCCAGTCTTCCTGGTCGCTGTAGGTGCTGGCCAGGCTGCCGGCCTTGACGAAGGCCGCGCTTGGCCCGATTAACGCACGTTGCCTGGCATAGCTGCTGAGCAGCAGGTTCTTCACGGTCTTGGGGTTGTACAAGTCGGGGTCATCAAGGCCCAGCAGCACATCGCTCTGGCCCAGCAGGTCTTGCAGGGGGCGGCTGTCATTGGTGTCGTCCCAGCGCTCGGTGACGATCTCCAAGCCCAACGGTGCCGCGACCTGGCGAATTTCCTTGAGCAGAAACTCACTGTGGCCGTCATACAGCACCCCGACTCTGCGCACCTGCGGGAGAACCGAGCGAATCAGCCGCAATTGTCGCGCCACGGGAGGATCGCTCCACAGCAGGCTCAGGTGAGGGGGTGTCGTTTCACCCAGGCGATCCCGCGCTTGCAGGCGGCTGATCCGCAGCACCAGCGTGGCCGGTCCTTGATGGGCTTGCAGGCGCCAATCGAGGCTGGGTAAATCCAGCAGGACCAACCGGGTATCAGCGGGCAACTTGTCCGGCGCCGGCAGGTTCGCCAGCGGGGTGAACCGCACGGTGTCTTCCGGACGCAGGGCTTTCAAGGCCTGGGTGAAGGATTGCACGCCGGGGCTGTCCTGGGCGCCCGTGAGCAGGATCTCGGCGGCCCGGGCCTCTATCACCGCCAACCAGCCGGCAAGCACCAGGCACAGCGCCAGCGGCAGGCGGCCGGAAAATGGCCTGGTGGGTGATCGGCCCCGGAACATCTAGAAGGACAACTCCGCGCTGAAATAAAGGACGTGCCGGGAGTCGTAGCGGTTATCGACGAACGTGGTGGGCTGATTGTCCAGGCGCTCTTGCAGGACCCCCGCCAGTTCCAGGTTGGCCTTGCCCAACGGGATGCGGCGGGCGAGGCGGGTATCGACCCGTTCGAAGCGATAACCGTTGAGGGCATCGGCGGCGTAATAGAACACCGAGCTGTTCCAACCCTGGCCCCAGTCCCGCAGCCAGCCGGCCGATCCGCTGTTGCGGGCGGTCAGTTGTTCGTCGAGGGGGTTGCTGGCCAGCGCATCGACATAGGCATAGGTCAGCCGCAGGCGGTCGGCGTTGGTCAGGCGCCAGTCGAGCTGGGTTTCGGCCCCGGAAAATTGCGACTCATTGGAGTTGCTGGCGATGTACTGGTTGTTGCGCAGCGGTTCGCTGATCATGCCGGTGATTTCGTCGTGGAACAGCCTCACGTCCACCGACAGGCCCACATCCATGAAGTAACCGTTGTAGCCCAGTTCCCGGGAACGCATGTGCTCCTGATCGAGGTTCCCCGGGCCGCGGGTCTGGACGAAATATCGGGCGCTGCTGCGGCCGAAGGCGCCGGGCTGGAGGTTGGTGACCTGGTAACTCCAGTTGACGTTGTTCTCGAACATGTCCGGTGAGCGCACCGCTTCGGAGTAAACCGCCCGCAGGCCATGGCGTGGCGTGATCAGGTAGTTGACCGCCACCCGCGGCGTCAGCGAACTGCCGGTCAGGCGGGTGTCTTCGAACATGGCACCGCCCTGCAGCAGCCAGTGCTCGGTGGCTCGCCATTCGAACTGGCCGAACAGCCGCCAGGTGGTGTCATCCAGGGTGCCGTTGAAATAGGTCTCGGAGTCGGCCCGGTCGTAGCGATAATTCGCCCCGGTGACCAGTCGCAGGCTGTCGGACAGGCTCAGCGTGTCCTGGATTTCCAGGTCGTAGCGCGATTCCCGGGCACTCTGATCGATATCACCGCACAACGTCCGCGATGCACCGTTGCGCCACTGATCGAGCACCTGGTTGGCCAGTGCCTGTTCCTGCGCCGTACCGGGCGGTGCACCGGTATTGGTGTAGGTGGGCATGTTGCGCGCCAGCTTCTCGGCGTAGTTGGGGTTGAGCTGCCAGAGATCGGTCAACTGTGGACTGAAGGACACCTCGGCATCACAGGCGCGCCAGGTTTGCTGGCGATCCCAATGCTGGAACGAGCCTTGTACATAAAGGCTGTGGTCGGGGTCCAGGTCCAGGTTCCAGCGCAGCGAACCGGCATAATCCTTGGCAATGACGTCGGAGTTATCCCCAGCGGCCGTGATCCCGGCAAATACTGGCCTGTAGGTGTAGGGCCGCTGGTTGGTCCCGTCCTTGGCGTTCAACTGCCAGTCGATGCTCTGCTGCTCGTCGAGGGTCTGGCTGACCGACAGGTTGAAGCGGTTCAAGCGTCGGCTGTCGCGGTAGTCGGCGCCGTTGCGGTTGCTGTCAAAGCCATCGTCTTCCTGGCCGGACAGCGAGAGCCGCATGTCACCGCCATCCCAGCCGCTGCCCTGGCTGGCGTACCAGTCGCTGATACCCCGTTGGCCCCGGGTCATTTTCAGCCGGGTGCCGTGGCTGTCGGCCGGGGCGCGCGTGATGATATTGACCACCGCCATCAGCGCGTTGGCGCCGTAGCTGACGGTGTTGGGGCCGCGGAAGACTTCGATTCGCTCGATGTCTTCCATGGCCACCGGAATGTCGCTCCAGTCCACTGTGGCCAGGCCAGCGCGGTACACCGAGCGGCCATCGATCAACACCTGCATGCGACGGGCCTCGCTGGCGTTGGTGCCGTGGTAGTTCACGGTGGGCTGGTTGCCGCTCAGGTTGCCGACCATCATGCCCGGCACCAGGCGCAACAGTTCGCTGATGTCTCGGGCGCCACTGGCTTTGATCAACTCGCTGTCCAGCACGGTCATACTGCCCGGCACCGCTGCCGGCGATTGCTTGAGTCGCGTCGCGGTCAGGACTTGAGGCAGGGGCTGGCTGTCGACAAACAAGTCGTCGGCCCATGCAGGCGGGCTGATGAGCAGCGCCAATAGCAGCGACGAACCTGGGCGGAGGGGGCCAACGGACACGGTATAGCCTTTGGGTAGCAGACGGATGGCAGGCATGTTAACTGAGCTGAGCGACTTTTCCAGTTGGGTTGATAGCATTTTCCTAGCAATTGGTGGTCAGCTTCCTACAACTGCGGGTCTTCACAGAGGGCTGGTCGGCATCCGGCCGCTCCGTATAATGCCCGGCATCGCCACTTGGTATGGATGAACGGATTGCATATGACTGAACAGCGCCCGATTGCGGTTCTGGGGGGCGGAAGTTTCGGTACCGCCGTGGCCAATCTGCTGGCCGAGAACGGCCACGCTGTACGCCAATGGATGCGAGACCCCGAGCAGGCCGAGGCCATTCGGGTCAATCGCGAGAACCCGCGTTACCTCAAGGGCATCAAGATCCGTCCGGAAGTGGAGCCCGTGACCGACCTGCAGGCGACACTCGACGGCAGTGATCTGTTTTTCGTCGCCTTGCCGTCCAGCGCCTTGCGTTCGGTGCTGGCGCCCCATGCCGAGCGCTTGAGCGGCAAACTGCTGGTCAGCTTGACCAAGGGCATCGAGGCCCAGACGTTCAAGCTGATGAGTGAGATTCTCGAAGACATCGCCCCCAAGGCGCGGATCGGGGTTATCTCAGGGCCGAACCTGGCGCGGGAAATCGCCGAGCACGCCTTGACCGCCACCGTGGTGGCCAGCGAAGACGAAGAACTGTGCCAGCGGGTCCAGGCTGCCCTTCACGGTCGTACCTTCCGGGTTTATGCCAGTGCCGACCGTTTCGGTGTGGAGCTGGGTGGGGCGTTGAAGAACGTCTATGCCATCATCGCCGGCATGGCGGTGGCGCTGGGGATGGGTGAGAACACCAAGAGCATGCTGATCACCCGGGCGCTGGCGGAAATGACCCGCTTTGCCGTCAGCCAGGGCGCCAACCCGATGACCTTCCTCGGGCTGGCCGGCGTGGGTGACCTGATCGTGACTTGTTCGTCGCCCAAGAGTCGTAACTACCAGGTCGGTTTCGCCCTTGGCCAGGGCCTGAGCCTGGACGAGGCCGTCTCCCGGTTGGGGGAAGTGGCCGAAGGGGTCAATACCCTCAAGGTGCTCAAGGCCAAGTCCCAGGAGACGGGTGTCTATATGCCGCTGGTCGCCGGGCTGCATGCGATCCTGTTCGAAGGGCGCACGCTGGAGCAGGTCATCGAACTGTTGATGCGCGGCGAACCCAAGACCGACGTCGATTTCATTTCCACCAGTGGCTTCAACTGAGCCTCTGCGATACAGGACAGGAGCGAACCATGAACGATCCCAGGGGCGAAGCCCAATACGAGTCCATTCTGTTACGTGTGTTGTGGATGATCATCTACCTGTTGGTCTGGCAGGTGGCGCAATTCATCCTCGGCGCCGTGGTACTCGTGCAATTGATTTATCGGCTGATCTACGGCGCACCCAGCGCCAGCCTGATGAACTTCGGCGACAGCGTGAGTCAGTTCCTGGCCCAGATTGGCCGATTCGGTACCTTCCACAGTGACCAGAAGCCCTGGCCGTTCGCGGATTGGCCAACCCCGCGTGCGCCGGAAGGGGAAGCGCCGCATGCCGTGGCGCCGGCTCCGCATCCGGTCCGGGACGAGGAGCCCAAGCTATGAACGTATGGGTATTGCGCCATGGTGAGGCCGAGCCTCACGGCTCCCGTCCCGATCCCGAGCGGACGCTGACCGCTCACGGTCGCGAAGAAGTGTTGCGCAGCGCCGCCGAGCTGATCGGGCGACCGTTGACCGCGATTTATGCCAGCCCCTACGTGCGTGCCCAGCAAACCGCGCAACTGGTGCGAGAGGTGCTGGGTTTCGAACCGGAACTGCTCACGGTTGACTGGCTCACCCCGCAAACCCGGCCGCAAACCGTCCTGGAACACCTCATGGACCGGGATAATGTGCTGGTGGTCAGTCATAACCCGCTGGTGGGCAGCCTGCTCGGCCTGGCCCAGCACGGTCATCTGCAACAACCTGAGCAGGTGCACACAGCTGGGTTGGCGGAGTTGGAAGGCGACTTGCCGCTGGCCGGCGCGATGACGCTCAAGGGCATCAAGCACCCCTGACTTGCTTCTGCAGATATTGAACCCTGCGCAAAATAACAACATGAAGGAAAGGCAACGATGAGTCTTTGGCGCACCACCCCCAACATCGAGCAACTGAACGCCGCGGGTAAGAACACCATCAGCGAGGTGCTGGACATTCGTTTCGAATCGTTCGACGACGAGTCGCTGACCGCCAGCATGGTCGTCGATCACCGCACCCACCAGCCGTTCGGCCTGCTGCATGGCGGGGCGTCGGTGGTACTGGCTGAAACGGTCGGATCCATGGCCGCCTATCTGTGCGTGGATACCAGCAAATACTATTGCGTGGGCCTGGAGATCAACGCCAACCATTTGCGTGGCGTGCGCAGCGGCCGGGTGACGGCCACGGCCCGGATGATCCACCTGGGTCGCACCACCCAGGTCTGGGACATTCGCCTGACCAACGATGACGGCAAGGTCAACTGCGTGTCACGGCTGACCATGGCGGTCGTTCCGTTGGGAGAGCAACCGCCGTCGCGTTGAGGTCTGTATCGCAGAATGCGGGATCTTGTGGCGAGGGGATTTATCCCCGCTGGGCTGCGAAGCAGTCCTGCATTCAGGCGACTCGGTATATCAGCTGATCGAATTGGCTGGTTTAGGGGCGCTTCGCACCCCAACGGGGATAAATCCCCTCGCCACCTAGACCTTGCTCAGTTTCAAAATCCGGCCGCCCATAGCCCAATCCCGACTGTCATCATTCCTGTCATTTACGGTCATTGCCGCCCCGCAGGGTTGTGCGGACAATCGGCTCCAGTTTCCTCGATGGATTGGCCGTCATGCCGCAACACATATTCTTCGCCCACGCCAATGGTTTCCCTTCGGCCACCTACGGCAAACTGTTTGCCGCGCTGGCGCCGCAGTTCCAGGTGACGTACCTGGAAACCCATGGCCATGACCCGCGTTTTCCGGTCGACGACAATTGGCACAATCTGGTGGACGAGCTCATTCATCATCTGGAGCAGCAACCGCAGCCGGTGTGGGGTGTCGGTCATTCCCTCGGTGGGGTGCTGCACCTGCATGCCGCGTTACGTTGCCCCCAGTTGTACCGCGGCGTGGTCATGCTCGATTCGCCGGTGCTGACCCGCGCCGATCAATGGGTGATCCTGGCCGCTAAGCGCCTGGGCTTCATCGACCGCCTGACGCCGGCCGGTCGCACCCTGGGGCGACGCGAGGAATTCGCGGATCTGGACTCGGCCCGGCAGTATTTTTCCGGCAAGACACTGTTCCGTGGCTTCGATCCGGATTGTTTCGACGCCTACTTGCAACATGGTCTCCAACCGGTCGGCGACCGGCTGCGACTGCGTTTCGACCCGGCCACGGAGATCAGCATTTATCGCGGCGTGCCCCACACCAGCCCTGGTCGGCCCCGCAAGCTCAAGGTGCCGTTGGCGGTGGTGCGCGGTCGCCAGAGTCGCGTGGTGATGCGTCATCACACTCGCACGGTGGGGCGCATGCCCCGTGGCGAAGCCTTGAGCATGCCGGGCGGGCATATGTTTCCCCTGGAACGTCCCCTGGACACGGCGAACCTGCTCAAGGATCTGTTTCAGCGCTGGGAGGGGCACAGTGCATGAATACAGTCGAGGAAGTGCGCCTGAGCCTGCCTCACATCGAGCTGGCCGCCCACCTGTTCGGGCCGGAAGACGGGCGTCCGGTGATCGCCTTGCACGGCTGGCTCGACAACGCCAACAGCTTCGCGCGCCTGGCTCCCCGGCTCGAAGGCTTGCGCATCATTGCCCTGGACATGGCCGGCCACGGTCATTCGGGGCATCGCCCGCCCGGTGCCGGTTACGCCTTGTGGGATTATGCCCATGATGTGCTGCAGGTCGCCGAACAACTGGGTTTGCAGCGTTTCGCCCTGCTGGGGCATTCCATGGGGGCCATCGTGTCGCTGGTGCTGGCCGGGTCATTGCCGGAGCGGGTGACGCACCTTGGGCTGATCGACGGTGTGATTCCCCCTACCGCCGCGGGCGATAACGCAGCCGAACGCATGGGCATGGCCTTGCAGGCGCAGTTGGATTTGCGGAAAAAAGCCAAACCGGTCTACAAGACCCTCGACCGCGCCATCGAAGCCCGCATGAAAGGGCTGGTGGCCGTCAGCCGCGAGGCGGCTGAGCTGCTGGCCCAGCGCGGGCTGATGCCGGTGCCCGGTGGGTACACCTGGCGCACCGATAACCGTCTGACCCTGCCGTCGCCGCTGCGCCTGACCGACGAACAGGCCATGGCCTTCGTCGGACGGGTCGGCTGTCCTGCCCATCTGATCGTGGCGGCCGAGGGCATGCTCGCCCGCCACCCCGAGTTGCTGGAGCGTCTACCCTTCAGTCATGAGCAGTTGCCTGGCGGCCATCATCTGCACTTGAACGATGAATCCGGTGCGGCGCTTGTAGCAGACTGTTTCAATCGGTTCTTCACCGTTTCTTGACTTGCGACGGGCAACTGTCGAGGCTGGGCGAGTTGAAAGGGAGACAACCATGACAGATCGCTGCTTACCCGCCTCACGGCCCAAGGTCGAAGCCGGGCTTGTGCAAGCAAGCCGGGCCAAGTCGATCCAATGAAATCATCCATCCCATCATTTGCACTGCTGGTGCTGGCCTGCCTGGGCCCGGCCGCGTTTGCCGCCGACGTGCCCGGTAGCCAGGACCTTGCGCGCGTGCCGCGCCTGCCCGATGCGCGGATCGTCGATTACCGGCAAGGCCGGGACCAGGAGCGGATCTACCCGCTGGGCGCGATCCGCAAGATCAGTGGCCAGTTGCGTTTCGACGGTCAGGTCGATGCCCGTGGCAACACCACGTCGGTTACCTACGAGTTGCCGCCGGAACATTCCGCCACCCAAGGGTTCACCGCCGCTCGCGAAGCGTTGCAGAAACAGGGCGCCGAATTGCTGTTCTGGTGCCAGGCCCGCGACTGCGGCGAAAGCAGTCTCTGGGCCAACGACGTATTCGGCAATGCCAAGCTCTACGGTGCCGACAACGGCCAGGCTTACCTGCTGCTGCGCCTGGCGCCGCCGACGGACAATACGCTGATCGCGCTGTACGGGATCACCCGCGGTAATCGCAAGGCGTACCTGCACGTCGAGCAGTTCGAGGCAAACGCGCCCCTGGGCGACTTGCTGCCGACATCTGCCACGTTGTTGCGCCAGCTCAAGGACACCGGCGTGCTGGACTTGCCGCGCCTGGTTGGCGATCCAGACGAAGCCTGGCTGCGCCTGCTGGCCCGGGCGTTGAACCTGGACACTGGCCTGCGGGTCAGCCTCTCGGGACCCAAGGCCGAGGCCTGGCGAGAGGCGCTGGCGAGCCAGGGGGTGCGGGCGGCGCGGATGGAGGCCGCCAGTGGCGATACCGCGGGCCTGCACCTTGAGCTGCTGCGATAAGCTGTTTCGGGCAACGGGCTGCTGGCCGTTGCCTCGACCCTGTTCTTTTTCCGAGACCCTACATGCTTAATAACGATCGGCTGTTGGTGCAGATCCTGCTCCTGGTGTTGTTCGGCGCAAGCCTTTGGGTGATGGCGCCGTTCTGGTCGGCGCTGTTCTGGGGCGCGGTGCTGGCGTTCGCCAGTTGGCCGCTGATGCGCCTGTTGACCCGCTGGCTCAATGGACGCGAATCCCTGGCGGCGGGACTGCTCACCCTTGGCTGGATGTTGTTGGTGGCGGTACCGCTGGTGTGGCTGGGTTCCAACCTGGCCGACCATGTGCGCGACGCGACGGCATTCATCCGGGACGTGCAGGTCGACGGCCTGCCGGACGCGCCGCAATGGCTGGCCGGCTTGCCGCTGGTGGGCGGGCGGCTGATGGCGATCTGGAACAGCATCGATCAGCAGGGCGCGGCAATGATGGTGTCCATCAAGCCGTACCTGGGACAAGTGGGTAACTGGCTGCTGGCGCGCAGCAAGCAGATCGGCGGTGGCATCCTCGAACTGACCCTGAGTATTGTGTTAGTGTTCTTTTTCTACCGTGACGGCCCGCGGCTGGCGGCGTTTGTCCACAGTTTGCTGGAGCGCCTGATCGGTGACCGTGCCGGTTACTACATCGAGCTGGTGGCCGGTACGGTGCAGCGGGTGGTCAACGGCGTGATCGGCACCGCCGCGGCCCAGGCCGTGCTGGCGCTGATCGGCTTCCTGATTGCCGGGGTACCGGGTGCGCTGGTGCTGGGGATCGTCACTTTCCTGCTCAGCCTGATCCCCATGGGGCCTCCCCTGGTCTGGATCCCTGCCACGGCCTGGTTGGTGTGGAAGGGCGAATACGGGATGGCGGTGTTCCTGGGCATCTGGGGGACGTTCATCATCAGCGGCGTGGACAACGTACTCAAGCCCTACCTGATCAGCCGCGGCGGGAACCTGCCGCTGGTCATCGTGTTGCTGGGGGTGTTCGGCGGGTTGATCGCGTTCGGCTTCATCGGGCTGTTCATCGGCCCGACCTTGTTGGCCGTGGCGTACAGCCTGTTGACGGACTGGAGCAAGAGCCAGGCGCGGTAGTGGTCTGGCGCATGGATCTTTACTGCGAGGGGGCAAACTCCTTTGCCAAAAAAACAGGCCGCCACGTTCAGCACGGTCAGGTCGTGGTGGATAACTCAGGCGCGAGGCAGGCGGATGACGGCCGTCAATCCGCCGCCTGGGGTTTCTTCCAGGCTCAATTGTCCGCCCAGGCGTTCGGCGGCTTCCCGGGCGATGGTCATGCCCAGGCCAACACCTCCGGAGTTGCGGTTGCGCGAACCTTCCAGCCGATAGAAAGGTTCGAAGACTGCCTCGCGCTTGTCTTCGGCGATACCTGGCCCCTGGTCGATGACCCGGATCAGCAAATGGGAGCCTTGGTCATCGAGGGTAATCAGTGCATGACCGGCGTAGCGCAAGGCATTGTCCATGAGATTGGCTATGCACGAGCGCAACGCCATCGGCTGCACCAGCAGCGGCGCGCAGGAACCCATGACCTGCACTTCGGCGCCATGGTCCTGGGCGTTTTCACTCAAGGACTCCACCAAGGCCTGCACGTCCATCCATTGCAGTGCTTCACTGGTGCGCTGTTCGTGCAGGTAGGTCAGCGTGGCGTCGAGCATGCCGATCATGTCATCCAGGTCCTGGCGCATCTGGCCTTGCAACTTGGCGTCATCGATCTGTTCCAGGCGCAGCTTGAGCCGCGAAAGGGGAGTGCGCAGGTCGTGGGACACCGCCCCGAGCATGCGCGAGCGTTGCTGGACCTGTTCGCGTATGCGCTGTTGCATCAGGTTGAATGTATGGGCCGCCTGCCGGGCTTCACGAGGGCCGGTTTCGTCCAGCTGCGGGCTGTCGAGGTCCTCGCTCAGGCGCTCGGCTGCATCGCTCAGGCGCTGGATCGGTCGGGTCAGCAGTTTGGCGCCATACCACGCCGCGACGATCAGGCACACGAACTGAAACGTCAGCGGCACCACCGGGCCGCCGAACCAGGGGCGAGGCGGGCGCCCGTGCGGGGAACCGAAGGGCGGCGGCCCTTCACCTGGACGGGAAAACTCAGGCGGCGGCCTGGGAGGGGGCGGCTGGTCGTAATGAAAAAACCAGGCGAAGGCCAGCAGGTGCGCCAGGACGATTGCCAACAGCAGCATGCCGAACAGGCGGCCGAACAGGGAGTCGAGGCGCAGTTGCATCAGCCGATGTCCCTGGCGTCGAACAGGTAACCTTCACCGCGAACGGTCTTGATCAATTGCGGGGCCTTCGGGTCGTCGCCCAGTTTCTGGCGCAGGCGCGAGACCAGCAGGTCGATGCTGCGGTCGAAGGCCTCGATGGAACGTCCACGGGCGGCGTCCAGCAGTTGTTCGCGGCTGAGCACCCGGCGCGGTCGTTCGAGGAAGACCCACAACAGTCGGAATTCGGCGTTGGACAGCGGTACCACCAGCCCCTGGGCGGAGATCAGTTGGCGCAGCACGCTGTTGAGTCGCCAGTTATCGAAGCGGATATTGGCCCGTTGCTCGGTGCGATCGTCGCGTACCCGCCGCAGGATCGTCTGGATCCGTGCCACCAGCTCCCTGGGTTCGAAAGGCTTGGCCATGTAATCGTCGGCACCCAGTTCCAGGCCGATGATGCGATCGGTCGGTTCGCAACGGGCGGTGAGCATCAGGATCGGAATGTCCGATTCGGCGCGCAGCCATCGGCACAGTTGCAGGCCGTCTTCGCCCGGCAACATCAGGTCGAGCACGATCACGTCGAAATGCTCGGATTGCATGGCCTGGCGCATGGCCGCGCCGTCGCTCACGCCGCTGGCGTGGATGTTGAAACGGGCCAGGTAGTCGATCAACAGTTCGCGGATCGGTACATCGTCATCGACGATCAGCGCACGGATGCTCCAGCGCTTGTCGTCGCAGGCTTTTTGATCGTCAGAATTGGCAACGGGGGTGTTCTGCATGGATGCTTCATCTGCCTGTCAGGCTGCCATCCGCGTAGAACGGTGGCAGGGTTGTGGCTTCAGCATAAGCTCCGTGCCGCGAGGCGTGAAGCGCTGCAAGGGTGGGGGGCGGCGGCGAACGGTAGCGTGCGGGCGTGTTGTGCGCATGTCATGAGTGTATCGGTTTGGACACAAAGCACCCCGTCGTCCATGCTGGTGGGCGCGCGATGAGGATTTACCGATCATCGGGTCCCGCACGGGCGCTGGTTCCGCTACAATGCGCGCCGATTTCGACTTGCCTGAGAGCCCGCTCATGTCCGCCTGCCAGACGCCCATCATCGTCGCCCTGGATTTCCCTACCCGTGACGCCGCCCTGAAGCTGGCCGACCAGCTGGACCCCAGCCTCTGCCGGGTCAAGGTTGGCAAGGAGCTGTTTACCAGCTGCGCTTCGGAGATTGTCGGTACCCTGCGGGACAAGGGATTCGAAGTGTTCCTGGACCTGAAATTCCACGACATTCCCAATACCACCGCCATGGCCGTCAAGGCTGCCGCGGAGATGGGCGTGTGGATGGTCAACGTGCACTGCTCCGGCGGCTTGCGCATGATGGCTGCCTGCCGTGACGTACTGGATCAGCGCAGCGGTCCGAAACCGCTGCTGATCGGTGTGACGGTTTTGACCAGCATGGAGCGCGAGGACCTGGCGGGCATCGGCCTGGACATCGAGCCCCAGGAGCAGGTATTGCGCCTGGCGGCGCTGGCGCAGAAGGCGGGGCTGGATGGCCTGGTCTGTTCGGCCCAGGAGGCCCAGGCCCTGAAGGCGGCGCATCCGTCCTTGCAACTGGTGACTCCGGGAATCCGTCCGGCAGGCAGCGCCCAGGACGATCAGCGCCGCATCCTGACCCCGCGCCAGGCCCTGGACGCCGGCTCCGATTACCTGGTGATCGGCCGTCCGATCAGCCAGGCGGCCGACCCCGCCAAGGCATTGGCGGCGGTGGTGGCCGAACTGGCCTGATCGAACACTGAAGTTCCCTTGTGGGAGCGAGCTTGCTCGCGAAAGCGGTGTGTCATTCAACAATAAAGTCGACTGATCTACCGCATTCGCGAGCAAGCCCGCTCCCACAAGTGCAATGCATCAGACCTTCAATACCAGCTTCCCGAAGTTCTCCCCGCTGAACAACTTGGTCAACGTCTCGGGGAATGTCTCCAGCCCCTCGACGATGTCTTCCTTGCTTTTGAGCTGCCCCTTGGCCATCCAGCCAGCCATTTCCTGTCCCGCAGCGGCAAACCGCGCGGCGTAGTCCATGACCACGAAGCCTTCCATGCGCGCCCGGTTCACCAGCAGCGACAAGTAGTTGGCCGGGCCTTTCACGGCTTCCTTGTTGTTGTACTGGCTGATGGCGCCGCAAATAACGACGCGGGCCTTGAGGTTCAGGCGGCTGAGTACCGCATCCAGGATATCGCCCCCGACATTGTCGAAATACACATCTACGCCGTTGGGGCATTCGCGCTTGAGTCCGGCATGGACATCTTCGTTCTTGTAGTCGATGGCGCCGTCGAACCCCAGCTCATCGATCAGGAACTTGCATTTGTCGGCACCACCGGCGATGCCCACCACCCGGCAGCCTTTGATCTTGGCGATCTGCCCGGCGATGCTGCCCACGGCGCCGGCGGCACCCGACAGCACCACCGTTTCGCCGGCCTTGGGGGCGCCGACGTCCAGCAAGGCAAAGTAGGCGGTCATGCCGGTCATGCCCAGTGCGGACAGATAACGTGGCAGCGGCGCCAGTTTCGGATCGACTTTGTAGAAGCCTCTTGGCTCCCCCAGGAAATAGTCCTGCACGCCCAAGGCGCCGTTGACGTAATCCCCGACTGCAAATGCCGGGTTGTTCGAGGCAATTACCTGGCCCACGCCCAGGGCACGCATCACCTCACCAATGCCGACCGGAGCAATGTAGGACTTGCCCTCGTTCATCCAGCCACGCATGGCCGGGTCCAGGGACAGATATTCGTTCTTGACCAGAATCTGGCCGGGCCCCGGTTCGCCGACCGGCACTTGTTGATAAGTGAACGTCTCACGGGTCGCGGCGCCTACCGGGCGTTTGGCGAGCAGGAATTGGCGATTGGTCTGGGCAGTCATGGCTGGCACTCAATATGAATGAAGCCTTGTTGATAGACCCTTGAAGGATTTGTCGCAAGGTTAGCTGACACAGCGAATGCACGCCGATCCAACGCAGTGATGTCGCCGCCGGGCCTGTTATCACTGGCACCCATGAACAGCCAACCGGCACCTGGATAGTGCTGCCGTGTGACGCGAGGCTGTGGCTACACTGGCCTGATCCCGTATCCTTCGAGGAACAGACAATGAGCATGACGTTTTCCGGACAGGTCGCCGTAGTCACGGGCGCCGCCGCAGGCATTGGCCGCGCTACTGCCCAGGCGTTCGCGGCGCAAGGGTTGAAAGTGGTGGCGGCCGATCTGGACAGGGCTGGTGGCGAAGACACGGTGCGGTCGATTCTGGACGCGGGCGGCGAGGCGGTATTCGTGCGCTGCGATGTGACCCAGGAAAGCGAAGTGCAAAACCTGATGAGTGAGGTGATCAATACGTACGGTCGCCTCGATTACGCCTTTAACAATGCCGGGATCGAAATCGAGAAGGGCAAGCTGGCCGACGGTACGCTCGATGAGTTCGACGCGATCATGGGCGTCAATGTCAAAGGCGTCTGGTTGTGCATGAAATACCAATTGCCGTTGCTGCTGGCCCAGGGCGGTGGCGCCATCGTCAATACCGCCTCGGTGGCCGGCCTGGGCGCGGCGCCGAAAATGAGCATCTATGCGGCTTCCAAGCACGCTGTGATCGGCCTGACCAAATCCGCTGCCATCGAATACGCCAAGAAGGGAATCCGCGTGAATGCGGTCTGTCCGGCGGTGATCGACACGGACATGTTCCGTCGTGCCTACGAAGCGGACCCGAAAAAGGGCGAATTCGCCAACGCCATGCATCCTGTGGGACGTATCGGCAAGGTCGAGGAAATCGCCTGCGCCGTGTTGTATCTGTGCAGTGACGGCGCGGCATTCACCACCGGTCATTCGTTGGCGGTGGACGGCGGCGTTACGGCTTTTTGAAGCAAGCTTGTAGGAAGAAGCCCGCACTGGTTGCGGGCTTTTTTCTTGAGAGACGGAAACCTTCTTGAATGTCTCGCCAATGTGTTTCAAAGGATGAGATTCAGCGATTTTGGCGGCGTTGTCGTACCTCCTTTCCGAGCACCCTGTGCTTAACTGTTTCCCTAAAAGCAAACTGTTTCCAGAAATAAAACAAACGCTTAGGAGCTTGGTTACTCATGGAATTGAGAATCGACCGACAGGCCCTGGTGCCTGTCGTGCAGCAAATCGTCGACGCACTGACCGGCTGGATTCGACAGGATGCGGTACAACCGGGAACGCGTCTGCCCTCCATTCGGCAACTGGCGCGGGATAACCTGCTCAGCCAGTCCAGTGTGAATGAAGCCTGTGAGCGCCTGGTTGCCCAAGGCATATTGGCGTCCCGTCATGGCTCAAGTTTTTTCGTGGCTCCACCACCTCTGGCCGGGTCTGTATCCGGCGACTGGCCGGACGAGGCGCCGTTCATCCAGGTCGGCCGGGTCGACGACGCACAGTGGGAGCTGCAACTGGGAGGTGGCGGGCTGCCCGAGCGCTGGCGCGAAAGCGATGACCTGGGTTACGCGATCCGCCAGGTGACCCGCACCGACATGGCGGGGCTGTTCAACTACAGCACGCCATTGGGGCTGCCCGCATTGCGCGAGCAACTGTCCAGGCGTTTGAGGCAGCTCAATATCGATGCCGACGTAAGCCGGATCCTGACCACGACGGGGGCGACCCATGGGCTGGACCTGATCGTGCGAACCCTGCTTCGGCCGGGATGCTGCGTCGTAGTGGAAAGTCCCGGTTATTCGAGCCTGTTCGAGTTACTCAGGCTTCACCGCATCGACATGATCGAATTACCCCGGACGCCCCGTGGCCCGGATGTCGATGCGCTGCAAGCGCTGCTGGCCAGTCACCGGCCCAGCGCCCTGTTCGTCAACAGTGCCTGCCATAACCCGACCGGAAGCAGCCTGGCGCCGGCTGTGGCCCAGCGGCTGCTGCAACTGGCAAGGAAGCACGCCATGCTGGTAGTCGAAGACGATGTCTACGCTGACTTTCAGGGCACCGCGCGGACCCGGCTGGCAGCGCTGGATGCGGAGGTCCTTTACGTTGGCAGTTTTTCGAAAACCCTGAGCAGTTCGTTGCGGGTAGGTTTCGTGGTGGCCGGACCCGATGTCATCGAGCGACTGAGCGAGGTCAAGGGGATCACCAGCATGGGCGGTTCGCGGTTCTGTGAATCGGTTGTGGCCAGCCTGTTGGCCAATGGTGCCTATCGCAAACTGACCCAGCGTCAACGGCAACGTCTGAATGTCGACATGGCGGCGGTGCTGCAGGTGCTGGAAGATGCCGACTGGACAGTCTTCGGCAAGCCGGCGGGGGGGCTGTTCATCTGGGCGCGTCCGCCCTTGTGCGACTACGCTGGATTACAGCGCCTGGCCAAGCGGTTCGGCGTGCTGTTGTCTTCGCGTACGGCGTTCAGCCCTTCAGGCGCCGAAAGCGACTGGCTACGGATCAATGTGGCCTATGCCCGGGATCCCAGGGCACTGGCGTTCTTCCGGGCGACGGCTTTGGATCGACCTCCAGTGTTCTGAAAACGACGGGGTTGTAGCTTTTTGCCATTATTCCGACGCCAGCATCTTGTGTTGGAGGGTGTCTGGTTGCGAATCTGCGATCACACACACTGGCAGAGGACTGAGCGCAATGATTTCGGCCGTGCAAGGACGTTTTGCCAACCTGGGTATGGCAAAGAAATTGGGGATCGGGTTTGTCCTGGTGCTGTTGCTCACTGCTGTGGTGGCGGCCATCGGTGTCTGGTCCCTGCAAACCATCAGCCAGCGCTTCGGTGGTTTGAAACAGATGTCGGCCCTTAACAGCGAACTGCTCAAGGTCCGGTTGCTGGAGCAGGAATATGCCTTGCGCTCCGACCCCAAGACCGTCGATGCCCTGCGCCAGGGTGTCGATGGGCTGCTTGCTCTGGCAAATGAACTCAAGACGAAATCGACTGCCAACGTGCCGGTGATGAATGACGTCGAACAAGCCCTGGCGGCTTATCGCAAGGCGTTCGATGAATTTGTCGAATTGAACCAGAGCAAGGAGCTGGCGTTGGAAATGGCCAGTTGGTCGGTTTCCAGCGTCGCCAATAACCTGGATGTGCTGCAAGCAGGGCTGGCGGATGATGGCGCCTATACCTTGAAAGATTCCGAAGGCAAGGAAGGGGCCGAGTTCATCGAACAGGCCAATCAGGTCAGCGAAGTGTCACGGTTGATGCTGCAGGCCATGAACGAAGCGCGGGTGCGCCTCGACCAGAGCCGCAAAGGCAATGAAGAAGCAGGGCAAGGCGACATCGAACAGGCCGAGCAGGCCATGAAGCAGGCCGAAGTGCTCAAGACCGCCGTCAAGGACGCGGGTTACCAGACCGTGCTTAACGAAGTGGCCGGGCATATTGCCGGGTTCAAGCAGCAACTTGCCGACTACACCGGCCTGTTGGCCAAGGAAAAGATTGTCTACGGGCAACTGCATGAACGCGCCGCTCAAGTCGTGGAACGGGTCAACCAGGCCTACAACGCCGAAGACGGTGCCATGCAGGCGGAACTGAAGAAAAACTCCTTGCTGATCGTCGGTTCGTCGGCCCTGGCCTTGCTGGTGGGGTTGATCGCGGCCTGGGTCATCACTCGTCTGATCGTTGCACCGCTGCGCAGTGTCATCCGTGTGGCTCAGCAGATCGCCTCGGGTGACTTGAGCGCAACGATCGAGGTGACGCGGCGGGATGAAATCGGCCAATTGATGCTGGCGATGCAGCAGATGGGGGCCGGTCTGAGCAGCATTGTCAGTGGCTTGCAGGCCGGGATCGAACAACTGGCCAATTCTGCCCAGTCCCTCTCGGCCGTGACCGAACAGACCAACCTGGAAGTCAGCAGCCAGAAAGAGGAAACCGAGCAAGTCGCCACGGCCATGAACCAGATGACCGCCACGGTGCACGATGTGGCGCGCAATGCCGAAGAAGCGGCCCAGGCGGCCCAGACCGCCGATGACAAGGTCGAAAGCGGCCAGCAGGTGGTGCGCCAGAGCATGGTGCGCATCGAGCAATTGGCCGATTCGGCCACTTCGGCCAGCTCCAGCATCGAAAACCTCAGCGCTGAAATCCAGAACATTGGCACTGTGTTGAGTGTGATCAAGAGCGTGGCCGAGCAAACCAACCTGCTGGCGCTCAATGCGGCCATCGAGGCGGCACGGGCTGGCGAACAGGGGAGGGGATTCGCGGTGGTAGCCGATGAAGTGCGCGCTCTGGCACGGCGCACGCAACAGTCCACCGAGGAAATCGAACGACTGGTCAGCGCCTTGCGTGCAGCTGCCCAGACGTCCGTGCAACAGATTCAGAGCAGTGGCGAGCTGGTGAAGATGGCGGTCAGCGATGCGCTACAGACCGAAAGCGCGTTGGGCAGCATCGCGACAGCGGTGTCGTTGATCCAACAGATGAACCAGCAGATTGCGGCAGCAGCCGAGCAGCAGAGTTCGGTAGCCGAGGAGATCAATCGTAGTGTCACCAGCATTCGCGCCAGCGCCGATCAATCTTCCCTGGCGATGCAGGGCAACGCCGCGTCCAGCATTGAACTGGCGCAGTTAGGCGTTGAGCTGAAGGGGATGGTGGGGCATTTCAAATTGTAAGCGTGTAGGAGGAAGGCTTCCGCGATGAAGAGCGTGGCGGCCCTCGAGACTCGAGGCGCCCCTATCGCGAGCAAGCTTTACTCCCACAGTGTCTTCAGGTGTACCAGGTCACTCAGTCGTAGACCCTTTTCTTCTTCCATTCCGATTCCTCTTCGTCTTCCTTGAGCCCAGCGGTCAACTGGTTGACTTCGTTCTCGGCTGCCTTGGTGCTGGCCAGGACCATGGCATTGGCGCGCTCCAGAAGTTTTTCAAGATAGGCCAATTGTTCGGCGTAGACCTGGGGTTCCTGCTGTTTGCGCAGGTACTGCACGCCGCGCTCGAACGCCAGGCGTGCCTGCCCGGGTTGTTCCTGTTGCAGGGCCTGTTGACCGAGATTGTTGAAGAATTCGATGTGCAGCAGGACCAGGATGTGCCGTACTTCCCGAATCCAGCGCTTGGCTTCGTTGGGGGGCAGGAAACCGTCCTGGGCGGCCCGTGTGATCTGGCCATGCAGGGCTTCGAGCAAAAAGCGCACGTCCTTTGCCTTGGCTTCTGTCAGGATCGGCGCCGGTGGATTGTTCACCGGGATCGATTCGCCTTGGGCGGCCAGCGCGTTGAGTTCGTCCAGGCGCGCCTTTACCGCGGCATTACTCTTCTCCATATTCAGCAAACGCTGGCAAACGTTGATCTCCAGACGGGTGATCAACAGCTTCAGGGCCGGGGTCATCAATTGGCCGGGAAAGGTTTCGGTGAGTTCGCCGCAACGACGCAGGCGGTCGTTGAGTTCAACCTTGGTGCGGGCCTTTTCCAGCTTGTTGTTCTCCGCCACGTGGTTCATGTAACCAATGGCGATCAACAGTGCGATCCCGGCTACGACGAGCAGGGTGATCATGAGTGGTGTCACCGGTAAGACCTCTTTTATAGGGTTCGCATACTTCAGTGTAGTGGCTTGGCTTTTAAGCGCATAGGCCCGCAAGACGACATTAGACGGGCGTCATGCCGTTTGCAGGGCGCCCAGGAACTGGATGCACATTGCCACTATTTGTCCGGCGCGACTATAGCGTCTTGGCGGGCGACAGAATATAGGCGTCAGAGACTGGGCGGGCGAAATGTCCGAATAGGCCCTTAAACCGGGGGAAGTCATTGATTTAAATAAATTTATATCTGGGGGTTGACGACCTGCCCAACCATCCATAGAATGCGCGCCACTTACAGCGTAAAGCACTCAGCCAAACGCGATAAGCAGTGAATGTTGTACGTGTGTCCCCTTCGTCTAGTGGCCTAGGACACCGCCCTTTCACGGCGGTAACAGGGGTTCGAGTCCCCTAGGGGACGCCAATGCGGGAATAGCTCAGTTGGTAGAGCACGACCTTGCCAAGGTCGGGGTCGCGAGTTCGAGTCTCGTTTCCCGCTCCAATTTTAAGCAGCCTTGCTTTCGGGCAGGGTTGAGTGAAACCAGAAACGATATCTTCGGATGTGGTTCTGGGCACTGGAACACACACCAATGTGTTCCGGGCAGCGTGTCCCCTTCGTCTAGTGGCCTAGGACACCGCCCTTTCACGGCGGTAACAGGGGTTCGAGTCCCCTAGGGGACGCCATTTGCGGGAATAGCTCAGTTGGTAGAGCACGACCTTGCCAAGGTCGGGGTCGCGAGTTCGAGTCTCGTTTCCCGCTCCAAATTCAAAAAACGCCGCTCAATGAGCGGCGTTTTTTTATGCCCGTAAAAAAGTGCTCAGTCCTCCAGGCTATGAACCAGATTCTCAAGCGCCTCGACGCTGGTTTCTTCCGGCGAGGGCTGGATGGCGATCGCTGTTCGCATATGACGCGCCAAACGGTATTCGCTGGGTGTGCAGTTGGCGAATTGCTTGAAGGCACGGGCAAAGTAGGACGGATCCTTGAAGCCGGCCTCGTAGCCGATGCTGGTGATGGGCATCTCGCTGTTATCCAGCAGCTCCTTGGCAAAGCTCATGCGTTTGTTCAGCACGTAGTCGGTGAAGCCCAGTCCGTTGGCCTCCTTGAACAGTCGACTGAAGCGAAACGTGGTCATGCCGCAACGCTTGGCCAGGTCCCGTTGATCGATGCTGTCGCGAAAATGCTGGTCGATGTACAGCATGATGTGGCTGAGCGCCTGGTGTTTCTGGTGTCCTGAGGTCAGGCGGATGCTGTCCGGCAAGATGGGCGCGTGGTCAATCAGCGAAGTCTTGCCACGGCTGCCGTTATTGCGCCGCAACTCGCATAACTGCACCACGGCAGCCAGGTAGCGCTTTCTTTCTGTGGCTGACAGGGGAAGCACCATGTATTCCCAGACGCTGGAGCGCATGGCCCAGACCGCCAGTTCTTCGGAGTGCTGTACGGTGAACATGGTGATCGGGATGGCGGGTACGGTGCGCTTGATCTCCAGCAGGCGCCTCAAGCCCGGTGTGTCCGGCCTGTCAAAATGGATGCAGATCATGTCGACCTGCTCCCCGGTAGGCAGCACGGCATTTTTTGCCACCGTGCAGATACAGGTGGCCTCGAACTGGGTGATGAGTTCTTTTGTGGAGCGATCGCGAGTCAGATCGAACCACAACAACCTTGGCTTACCGGTCAGATTCGACGTCATGTGCGTACTCAGTGGTTCTTCCTGCCCTTTAGCCGGAAGTATCGCCAATGTGCTATCACCGCGCCGAATAAATTTCTATAAGAAACACCTTTTTCATCGCGATACCTGATCGAGCTTTCCCCGCCGTCTCCGCGCAAAAAAATCCTAGCGATGTGCAAAATCCTCCTAACGGCTATCCCGCCCCCCTGACTAGGGTTGCATCAGGCAGTTCGCAATGTACTGCCTTCTAAACAACCCCGATGAGGTGTGCGAAATGACTCTTCAAACTATCAAGGCTTCGGTAATGAAGTTCGCCAAAGATGAAGATGGGCTGACCATTGTGGAATACGCAGTGGCCGGTGGGTTGATCACGGTATTGGTCGCCGCGGCCTTCGTTCTTCTGGGCGGCGCCGTGAACACGAAGATCCGTGCTCTGTGCCAGGCCGTCAACGGCAACGTTGCCTGCTGATCGCAACACTTGAATGGGGGACACGGCAACTGTCATGGAATAGCGCTTGCGACTCTTTTGCTGTGAGTACAACCCACTTATTCAAACGGACTTCGCGTTGTCCCCGACCACCAGGTTATTCGCCGTACAACTTATGTAGTTGAGGTAAATAAAATGACTCTGCACACAATCAGAACTTCCATCGGCAAGTTCGTTAAAGATGAAGAAGGCCTGACCATCGTTGAATATGCGGTGGCGGGTGGCTTGATCACCGTGGCGGTGGCCGCGGCCTTCGTACTGTTGGGCGGCGCTGTGGATACCAAGATCCGTGCGCTGTGCCAGGCCGTCAATGGCAACGTCGCCTGCTGACGATAACCGCAACCGGGAGACGCGCCATGTCCATGGAATTGCTGGTGTCGACGGTACTACTGCTGGGACTTTTGGGCGTGGCGGTGGCGAGCGATCTGCTTCGCCACCGTATACCCAACGTGCTTGTCCTGTTGGGGCTTGCCCTTGGACTGACCAGCCAGGTTTATACAGCCGGCATCGGCGGGCTGGGCGACAGCCTGCTGGGCATGCTGATCTGCTTCGGTTTGTTTTTGCCCATGTACGCGGTGGGCGGCATGGCGGCCGGGGACGTCAAGCTGATGACCATGGTCGGCAGCTTCCTGCCCTTTCATTACGCATTGTGGGCGGCCTTGTTCAGCCTGATCGCCGGCGGCGTGTGCGGTTTCCTGATCGTCCTGGCCCGCGGCCAACTGCTTCAGACCCTCGGGCGTTACTGGCTGATTGTTCGCGCCCAGTCTTACCTGGCGCCCACGGCCGATGAAGTGGCCGGCAAGCCCTTTCCTTATTCGATTGCGATCCTGATCGGCACCTTGAACAGCGTCTACTGGCAACTGGTTGCCGGCGGCTGGGGAGTCTAGTCATGCATGTCATCAATGATAGCGATGCCTACCCCAGCGAACGGGAGGCCGTGCAACGCCTGGCACCGCAGCCGTGCACGATTCGCGACACCGGTTTGAGCGACAGCTTCCTGGGTGAACTGGTGTGCAAGCATCTGCATGATGCCGGCGTACTGGACATGTCGAGACTGGTGGAACGCCTGGCCCTGACCGGTGCGGTGCTGGAAGAGGTCCTGGCGTTCCTGCGCAAGGACGGCCGTGTCGAAGTGCTCGGCCAGATCGGCCAGGCGAATGTACAGACACTGCGTTATGGCCTGACCGAGCGCGGTCGCAGTTCCGCCCGCGATGCCCTGGCCCGTAGCGGTTACATCGGTGCGGCACCGTTCCCGGTGAGCACCTATCGATCCCTGATCAAGATCCAGACCATCCACCATGGTCGAATCACTGCCAGCGACATGCAACAGGCCTTGTCCGGCCTGGTACTGACCCAAGGCATGCTCGACCAGTTGGGCGTGGCGTTGAACTCCGGCCGGGCCATCATGATTTATGGGCCGGCGGGCACCGGCAAGACCTACGTCAGCAGCCGGTTGATCCGCCTGTTCGCCGAAGCGATCTGGGTGCCCCATGCCATCGTCATCAACGAGTCGGTGATCGAAATCTACGATCCGCAGGTGCACCAGCGCCTGGACGACAACAGCCAGTCGAACAACCTGATGCTCAACGAAGGCATCGACCGCCGGCTGCTGTGCTGCAAGCGGCCCATTGTGATCACTGGCGGCGAGTTGAGCATGGAGCAATTGGACGTCCGCTATGACCCGTTTACCCGTCAATACCAGGCCGCGTTGCAGCTCAAGGCCAGCAATGGCCTGTTCATCATCGATGACATGGGGCGCCAGCGCATGGCCCCGGCCGAGTTGCTCAACCGCTGGATCGTGCCCATGGAAGAGAAGCGCGATTTCATCAACCTGGGGGGCGGCCGGCATTGCGAGTTGCCGTTCGACCTGATCCTGGTGTTCTCCACCAACCTCAATCCCCTGGAGCTGGCCGACGAAGCCTTCCTGCGTCGCATCGGCTACAAGGTGCAGTTCGGTTACCTCAAGCCCGAGGAATACGAACGCATCTGGCGCCAGGAATGCGAGCGCCTGGGCATTCCCTACGACCCGCTGCTGGTGCGCTATGTGCTGCAGCGCCTTTATGGCGGCGAAGGCATGCCGCTGGTGCCGTGCCACCCTCGCGACCTGTTGAACATGGCGCTCGATCGACAGCGCTACCTGGGCGGTGCCGGGCCGTTGTCGCCCCAGGAGCTGGAATGGGCCTGGCACAACTACTTCGTTCAGCTCGACTTTCTTTGATCCGGAGATACCGACATGAGCTCTCGTACGCTTCCACTGATAGGCGTTTCCCTGGTAATGGGCCTCGGTGCCGCATGGATGGCTGACTCCTGGCTGAGCGCGCGACTCAACGCGACCCCCGATGACCACCTTCGAAGCGTGGTGGTCGCCACGGTGGAAATTCCCTTCGGTCAGATGGTCGAGGCCCAGCAGGTCACGACCGTGCGCATGCCCATGGACACAATCCCGGAAGATGCCCTGGATTCCAGCGAAAAGGCCGTGGGCAAGATCGCCACCTTCGACATCCTGCGCGGCGACATCCTGCGAGGGGCGCGCCTGAGCGAGCATCTGGGGGGCAGCACCCTCGCTTCGCTGATCGCGCCAGACAAGCGTGCCGTCTCGGTTCGGGTGGATGACGTGGTCGGCGTCGGCGGCTTTCTGTTGCCGGGTAACCGGGTCGATGTGCTGGCGACCAAGACCACCAGCGCCGGCAGCAACAACGCGGTGTCGCGGACCATCCTGGAAAACCTTCGCGTACTGGCGGTCGACCAGACGGCGGGGACCGACAAGACCCAACCGGTGGTGGTGCGAGCCGTGACGCTGGAAATGACGGCTGCCGAAGCGGAGGCGCTGGTCACCGCCCAGACCGAAGGCAAGCTCCAGCTGGCCCTGCGCAACCCCTTGAACCTGGAGAAAAAAGCCGTGGCCGTTGCGCCACCGGCTCCCGCACCGGTCGTGGTGGCGGCCGCTCCGGCACCCAAACCCGTGGTGCAGCGCATCGTCAAGGCGCCGGACAGCGCGGCGGTCACAGTGATTCGCGGGGTTGAAAGCAAGGTGATCAATCTGCGCTGAGCGGTGCAAAACACCGCCTGGCTTGCAGGCGATGACGATCCTCAAGGCAGTCAGCGAGGGCGTGACGATGAGTTCCAATATTCGGCAACGCCAGGGAGGGGCGGTAAGTGTTTTAATGGTGATCGCGCTGGTGGCGATTTCCATGGTGGCGGCGTTGGCCCTGGATGGCGGCCATATGCTGCTCAACAAGACCCGCTTGCAGAACGCCGTGGATGCCGCGGCCCTGAGCGGGGCCAAGACCCTGAGCCAGGTCTCCGGCGGCCTCAACATGGCCAGCACGACCCGGACGGCGGCCCTCGACACGCTGACGAAAAACGCCGATGCCTCGGGCAATACCGAGCTGTCGACCGCGGTGGCCGGCAACCCGGGCGCGTTTGCCGTGGTGGAACTGGCCAGCAGTGTCTATGGCCCTTTCTCCTATCCTGGGCCCGCGGATGCCAAGTATGTGCGGGTGTCGGTGTCGAGTTATCAACTGAACGGCTTCTTCTGGAGTTTCGTTCAAACGATGGGGAGCGCAGGGCTGGGTAACAAAAGAGTGGCGGCGATTGCCACGGCGGGTCCCAGTCCCACTTCGCCCTGTGATCTGGCGCCTCTGATGATCTGTGGCGACCCCGCCCAGTACGATCCGGCGGCCGGCAATTTCTGGGGCTATCGCTTCGGTGATCTGGAAGTCCTGAAGACGGCGGCAGGGAACACGTCGCCCATCGGGCCGGGCAACTTCCAGTTGCTCGATTTCGGATCCGGCGGCAGTACGGTCCGGGAAGACCTGGCCGGTGGTGGTTCGGTCTGCCGCAGTGTGGGCGACAACGTCCAGACGGCTCCCGGCAACAAGGCCGGCCCCACATCCCAGGGCCTGAACACGCGCTTTGGCATCTACAACGGCCCCGTCAGCGCCTCTGACTATCCACCGGACCTGGTGACCTCGTCGAGCAATCCGGCGATGACCTACGACGATGCGCTCGCCCAGGCGAAATACAAGAACCAACCCGTTACCTCGAACAACGGCGATCTCTCGGCGGGCGGTGAAGCGATACAGGATTACAACGACTGGCGGACCCAGGTCGCTGCTTGTGTGGCCGGCAGCGGCAGCGGCTGTGAAAGCAACGGGGTGTTCGAGCGCCGGATGCTGAAGATCGTGATCGGCAACTGCACCGGCAAGCAAGGAGGTTCCACCTCGATTCCGGTGCTGGGGTTCGGTTGCTACTTCGTCGTGCAGCCGGTGGATGGTGGAGGCTCGGATTCCCTGGTCTTCGGCCAGTTCGTGCAGGAATGCGAGGGCGATGGCGTACCGGGGCCAACACCGTCCACCGATGTCGGGCCACAGATCATCCAGCTCTACAAAACCTATCTCAATGGCAGCGGCACGCCGAGCACCGACTCGTAGGAGGCGTCATGAGACTTGCCCAGTTCAATCCGCCCCACGCCCAGCGCGGCGTGGCGCTGGTGGAGTTCACCCTGGTGTTGCCGCTGATGCTGTTGCTGTTGCTGGCCTTTGGCGAGTTCGGTCGCATGCTCTACCAGTACAACGTGCTGTTGCAGGCCAGCCGGGACGCCGATCGCTTCGTGGCCGCCCAAGCCTGGAACTCTACCCTGGGAGGCATCGTCCTGAGCAGTACGTTGCAGACTCAGACGAAAAACGTAGCGGTGTACGGCGTGCCCAGCGCAGTCGGCAGTCCCGTGGTGTCGGGGTTGACGACGGCCCAAGTGGAAGTCGCCGTCGTGGGCAGCGATCACGTGCGCGTCACCATTACCTTCCCCTTCTGTCCGGTGATCGGTGCAGGCAACTGTGCCGGATCGATTCCGGGTTTCTTTGGCAGCGCCATGTCATTGGGCATACCGCTGGTCGCGACAACGGTCATGAGGGTGCTGTGATGAACAGGCAGATAAACATGAAGCACATGCGCGGCACCTACATCGTGGAGTTCTCGTTCGTAGGCCTGCTGGTGTTCGTCCTGCTGTTCGGCGTGGTGGAAATGGGCCGGTTGTACTTCACCGCCAACGCCCTGGACGAAGCCGCCCGGCGCGGCGCCCGGTTGGCGGCCGTGTGCAACATCAGCGATCCGGTGGTGTTGCGCCGGGCCATCTTCAATGCGGCGACCGATGCGGGGAACAGCCAGCTCATCAGCAACCTGGCCACCTCGAACCTGACGCTGACTTACCTGGATGTCAATGGCGCCGTGGTCGCCAACCCGGCCGATACGTCCGGCGCCAACGGCTTCCGGGCGATCCGCTACGTCCGGTTAAGCGTGCAGAACTACGTGTTCAACCTGTTCATTCCCGGCCTGGGCGTGCCCATTACCTTGCCCGCGTTCCGGGCGACCTTGCCACGCGAAAGCCTCGGGCGTCATTCCGATTCTGCGGAGATCACACCATGCTGAATACCAGGGAAAATCCGCTGTCGACCGTCACCGGCAAAGCCGGGCTGCGGCTTCTGATCAGCAGCCGTGATGCCACGTCCCTGCGCGATCTGCAATGCGTCTGCCAGCGCATGCCGTGCCTGGAGGTGAGTACGCGCCTGGTGAGCAACGGCCATGTCGATCCGCTTTACGGCCTGGAGCGCATGCCCGACCTGTTGCTGTTGCGGGTCAGCCACCTGTGGCGTGAAGAATTGGCGGCACTGCTGCAGCGTCCGGCCCATGAGCGTCCGCCGATGCTGGTGTGCGGCTTGATGGGCGACCAGGAGGGCATGCGCCTGGCGATGCAGGCCGGTGCCCGCGATGTGTTGCCCGAGCCTATCGCCGAGCCGGAATTGGTGGCGGCCCTCAATCGCCTGGTGGCCGAAGTGCGCCTTGGCAATGGTGCCGAAGGCAAGCTGGTCGCCGTGATCAGCGCCAAGGGCGGCTCCGGCGGAACCCTGGTGGCCTGCAACCTCGCCCAGCAGCTCAGCGTCAAGGCGGGCAATACCTTGCTGTTGGACATGGACCTGCAATTCGGCAGCGTTACCCACTACCTGGATGTGGCGCAGTCCCACAGCCATCTGGAAGTGCTGCAACAGATCGACGACATGGACAGCATCGCGCTCCGGGGTTTCTGCAGTCACTTCAGCCCGACCCTGCATGTGCTGGGTGGCCGGGCCGGCGAATTGTGCCTGCCCCAGGACGCCCAGCCCGAACAGCTCGACACCCTGCTGCAATTGGCCCGCACCAGCTACGACTGGGTGGTGGTGGACCTGCCGCGGCAGATCGACCACCTCACCGGCTCCGTGCTGGAACAGGTGGACCGCGTCTATGTGGTGGTGCAACAGAGCGTCAGCCATCTGCGCGACGCCTGTGCCCTGGTGCGGATCCTGCGCGAAGACCTGGGCGTACGCGGGGACCAATTGCAGATCGTGGTCAACCGCTATGACAAGGCCGCCACGGTCAGTCTCAAGGACATCGGCGAGGCCTTGCGCTGCGCCAACCTGTCCCGCTTACCCAATGACTTCAACCTGGTCAGCCAGAGTCAGAACACTGGCGTGCCGTTGGGGCTGCACGCGCCGAGGGCGGCCATCACCGTTGCCCTGCGCGATTTGACCGAAGACCTGGTCGGTCACCAGATGGCCTCGGACAAGGGCCTGCTCAAACGCGCCTTCAACCGTTTCTTCGGGGGATGACCCATGATCAGCGACTTCCGCAACCGCTTGCGCAAACAGTCCGGTAAACCCGGTGCCTCGGCCCCGCAGGGCGACAGCCTGCCGGACTCGGCGGAGGAACTGATGGCCTGGGAACAGGCCGTCCCGGATGTGCTCTACGAAACCCGCAGCCAGGTCACTCCGGTTGAAGCCGAGTGGCGGGAAAAGATCTACCAGCAGTTGCTCAAGGTCATGGACCTGTCCTTGCTCGATGCCCTCGAACAAGCCGAGGCCACGCGGCAGATCCGCGAGATCTGTCAGCGGCTGCTCGATGAACACTCGGCGCCGGTGAGTTCCGCCAGTCGCCAACTCATCATCAAGCAGATCACCGACGAGGTGCTGGGCCTGGGCCCATTGGAACCGCTGCTGGCCGACCACAGTGTGTCCGACATTCTGGTCAACGGGTTTGCCTCGGTCTACGTCGAGCGTTTTGGCAAACTGCAACGCACCGACGTGCGTTTCCGCGACGACCAGCACCTGCTGAATATCATTGACCGCATCGTTTCCAGCCTGGGGCGGCGTATTGACGAGTCCTCGCCACTGGTGGACGCCCGCCTCAAGGACGGTTCGCGGGTCAACGCGATCATCCCGCCGCTGGCCATCGATGGTCCGAGCATGTCGATCCGGCGCTTCGCCGTGGACCTGCTCAACACCGACAGCCTGATCCAGGTGGGCACCATGACCCCGGCCATTGCCCTGTTGCTCAAGGCCATTGTGCGCGGGCGCCTGAACGTGCTGATTTCCGGCGGGACCGGCAGCGGCAAGACCACCATGCTCAACGTGTTGTCCAGCTTCATTCCCCATAATGAGCGCATCGTCACCATCGAAGACTCCGCCGAATTGCAACTGCAGCAGCCCCATGTAGTACGCCTCGAAACACGGCCTTCGAACATCGAAGGGCGTGGCGAGGTGAGCCAGCGGGAGCTGGTGCGCAACAGTTTGCGGATGCGCCCTGATCGCATCGTCATCGGCGAGGTGCGCGGTGCCGAAGCGCTGGACATGCTCACGGCCATGAACACCGGTCACGACGGTTCCCTGACCACGATCCACGCCAACACCGCGCGGGATGCGTTAGGCCGGATCGAGAACATGGTCTCGATGACCGGTGCGACATTCCCGATCAAGGCCATGCGTCAACAAATTGCCTCGGCCATCGATGTGGTGATCCAGCTGGAGCGTCAAGAAGATGGCAAGCGACGTGTGGTGAGTATTCAAGAGATCAACGGTATGGAAGGGGAGGTCATCACCATGACCGAAATCTTCTGCTTTGCCCGTCAGGGTATCGGCGAGCACGGCGAGGTGCTCGGCGAGTACCGGCCCAGCGGCATGATTCCAGCGTTCCGCGATGTGCTGGCCAAGCGTGGCATCGAGTTGCCGCTGACCCTGTTTCGCCCTGAATGGATGGAGGCCCGGCCGTCATGAAAGACATTCCTGCCGAGTTCATTCTGATTTTCCTGGGCATGGTGTTCATCGCGGTCTTCCTGCTGTCGCAGGGCGTGGTGGTACCGGTGTTCGGCGAAGCCGGCAAGATGCGCAAGCGCATTCGCGGGCGCCTGCATGTGCTGGAGAAAGCCAACCATTTGCCCAACATGCAGACGGTGTTGCGGCAAAAGTACCTGACACGGTTGTCCCCGCTGGAAGCGCGCCTTGAGCAATTGCCGTTCATGGCCAACCTGACCCAGATCATCGAACAGGCCGGTCATGAATACCGTGCTTATCGGGTGATGCTGCTCGGCCTGGTCCTGGGTGCCGCGGCGGCGGGGTTGGTGTTGATGGTTTCACCCCTCTGGTGGACAGCTTTGCTGGCGGCCTTCGCGCTGTTCTGGTTACCGCTGTTGAAGATCATGCGCGACCGCAGCAAGCGATTTGCCGCGTTCGAAGAAGGGCTGCCGGATGCGCTGGACGCCATGTGCCGGGCCTTGCGCGCCGGCCATCCATTCAACGAGACCCTGCGTCTGGTGGCCGATGAGCACAAGGGGCCGGTGGCCCAGGAGTTCGGCCTGACGTTCGCCGATATCAACTATGGCAACGACGTGCGCCGGGCCATGCTGGGCCTGCTCGAACGCATGCCGAGCATGACGGTGATGATGCTGGTGACCTCGATCCTGATCCACCGTGAAACCGGCGGTAACCTGACCGAGGTGTTGGAGCGACTGAGCCGCTTGATCCGTGGGCGTTTCCGCTTTCAGCGCAAGATCAGGACGTTGTCGGCCGAAGGGCGCATGTCGGCCTGGGTACTGGTGGCGATCCCCTTCGTGCTGGCGATAGCCATCGTGCTCACAAGCCCCAGCTATATGCCCGTGCTGATCAACGATCCCATTGGTCACAATCTGATCATCGGGGCCTTCTGCGCCATGTTGATCGGAATTTTCTGGATACGAAAAATCATCCGGATCCAGGTTTGAACGCTGTATTGCCGTGGGGTATCAGTCATGGATTATCTGCTCGGGTTGTTCAGTCGGTTTACCGGGAGCGAGGAGGCGGCGCGGCTGTTGTTCATCGCGGCGGTCGGCTTCAGTGCGGTACTGGCGGTGGTCGCGTTGATGCTGTTGGTGCTGGGGCTGCAGGACCCGGTCCAGCGGCGCCTGGCCCTGATCAAGCGCGGTTACTCGGGGGGCGCGGCCGGGCATGAGTCGCCCGGTAACCTGCAACTGCTGTTGGAGCGGGTCGGCCAGCGCTTTGCCTCGACCGACCCGGCCCAGACGTCCGCCACCCAGACCTTGTTGACGCACGCCGGTTATCGCTCCGCGTCGGCGGTGCAAATGTACTGGGCCGTGCGTCTGATGCTGCCGCTGTTGCTGCTCGGCCTGGCGCTGTTGCTGCTGCCGCTGATCAAGGTATCCGTGATCGTCGGCTTGCTGGGCGTGATCGTGGTGGTAGGGATCGGATGGCTACTGCCAGCGCTCTACGTTGGCAGGCGCAAGCAGGCGCGACAAGGCCGGTTGCGGGCCGCGTTTCCGGATGCCCTGGACCTGATGGTGGTGTGCGTCGAGTCGGGTCTGGCCCTGCCCACGACCATTGAAAGGGTCGCCGAGGAAATGGCGGTGAGCCAGGTCGAATTGGCTGAGGAACTGGCCCTGGTCAATGCACAGATCCGCGCCGGCATAACGAGCACCGAGGCACTGCGGCACTTGGCGCTGCGCACCGGCCTGGAAGACATCCAGGGCCTGGTCAGCCTGTTGGCCCAGAGTATCCGCTTCGGTACCAGCGTGGCTGACACCCTGCGTATCTACGCCGATGAATTCCGTGACCGGCGTACCCAGGCCGCTGAGGAAATGGGCGCCAAAATCGGAACCAAGCTGATTTTTCCGCTGATCTTCTGCCTGTGGCCGAGTTTTTTCCTGGTTGCCATTGGGCCTGCGATGATCGGGGTGTTCAGGGCATTCGGGAATATGTGAGCGCTGTGGTGAGTGCTGTGTTTGAAACAGACGTCTCGGGCGACCGATGACTGGGTTTCACGATGCTGAAAAGTGTGAAGGAGTCGGTTTATTGACGCCTTCTTCGTCGGGATTTTTGCTTGCGCCACTTTTCAGACGTTTTTTTTGTTTCAGTTGTGGCGCTTTGCCATGCTTGAACTACCGTCAAAAAGAAGCGGGCAGGTGACAGGTCAGTCGCTTCTTCAAGCGAGCTGTCGAGACCCATCTTCTGCTCAAACCTGGGCGGTTCCAGGTGCTTAAAAGCGTTATGAAAGTCGCGTCATGCAAGTCGCCTGTCGTTCAGTCGGCATGGTCTATCGTCGCTTTCGTCCTGCGATGAGGCCAGTTGCCGTGACACCGAAGCAGCAGGTGAGAAGGGGGGAGCAGCCCGGGCTCCATAAAATGATCCGAGGCATTTTTCAAGCCTAGGGACGGCCAGTCTGTCGAGGATCATGTTATGAGCTATCGTACCGCGTCTGCGTTGAAACACCTTGTCCATGGCCTGTTCTGGATGGGCCTCGGCCTGGATGCGGCGCAGGCCGCAGCAGGTAACTGTTCGCAGCTGGACAGCTTGCCGGCGACCTTCGAGGTCGGCCAGGGACACCAGAATGAGCTACGTATCCTGGCCCCCGTGACGAAGCTGGCCGTGGGTGATCCAAAAATCGCCGACGTGCAGCCCAGTGGCAGCGACGCTTTCATTCTGACTGGCATCGCGCCGGGCGCCACCAGCCTGATGGTCTGGACGGCGTGTTCGAAGACCCCTCGCCAGAGCATGATCTTCGTCAAGGGTAGTGCCACCGAGGCGCTGACCAGCGCCGCGACGTTGCCTTCCGAAGACCCGATGCTGCTCGCCCAGGTACAGACCGACATCCGGTTCGTCGAGGTCAGCCGGACCAAGCTCAAGGAAGCCTCGACGTCGATTTTCGGCAGTCGCGGCAACTTCCAGTTCGGCGCACCGCGGACCCTACCCACCATCGGGGGTGTGGTCCGGCCGGCGTTGCCGGTCAATAACGACATGTTCAACCTGTCGTTCGCCACCGGTCAGACCCTGTTGATGATCAATGCGCTGGAAGGCAGCGGCTTTGCCTACACCCTGGCGCGGCCGAGCCTGGTGGCCTTGAGTGGTCAGAGCGCAAGCTTCCTGGCGGGCGGCGAAGTGCCGATTCCGGTCCCCAGCGCCGGCAGCGATAACGTGTCGATCGAGTACAAGGAGTTCGGTATCCGCCTGACCCTGACGCCGACTGTCATTGGCAAAAACCGCATCGCTTTGAAGGTCGCGCCCGAAGTCAGTGAACTGGACTTCACCAACGGCGTGAACATCGCTGGCACGCTGGTTCCCGCGCTCACGGTGCGCCGCACCGATACCAGCATCGCCCTGGCAGACGGCGAAAGCTTCGTCATCAGCGGCCTGATCAGTACGCGAAATGCTTCCCAGGTGAACAAGTTTCCAGGCCTGGGTGATATTCCGGTTCTCGGCGCGTTCTTTCGCGATCACTCCATCGATCGCGAAGAGCGGGAACTGCTGATGATCGTCACGCCGCACCTGGTCCAACCCCTGGCCGCCGACGCGCAATTGCCGACGTTGCCGGGCGAACAGCTGCGCAACTATGACCCGAACTTCTATCGCATGTACTTCCTTGAACATGGCGAGTTCGACAACCGCAGCGGGCTTTCCCAATGAGCCGGTGTTCGATGGGCCTGGAAGCGAGAAGTCAATCTGTCGTCGGAGGACATGCCATGAAAGCAATGATCGCGATAACGGCGGCCCTGGTGCTGGCCGGCTGTGCCAGTAACGGCGTGGCCCCCTCCACGGCCAGTTGCGCCAAACCCGGCTCCGACCAGGAGCTGAAGTTGAACCTGGCGGATGACATGGCCAACGACGGTCGTTTGTACGCCAGCCTGGCGAACCTTGAAGGCCTGCCTGAAGACCTGGTCCAGGTTCGCCTGCGCAAGGCGCGCGTGCTGCGGCTGATGGGGCGCAACGACGCCGAACCGCTGTACAAAAGCCTGCTGGGGACTTGCCTGGCAGCGGACGGCGAACATGGCCTCGGTCAGTTGGCCGCCGCGAAGAACGATAACGCCGCCGCCACCGAGCATCTCGAACGTGCGGTGAAAATGGCTCCTACCGAAGCCAAAATCCGCAACGACCTGGGCGTCGTCTACCTCAATCAGCGCAAGATCCCCGAAGCGCGTTTTCAGTTCATGACCGCCATGGAACTCAGGCAAGGGGACTCCCTGGCCGCCCTCAATATGGTGACGCTGCTGATCTACCAGGATAACTGGAAGCAGGCAGCCGAGCTCGCGAGCATGGCCAGGCTGAGCCCCGCACAAGTGGCAGAAGCCCAGGCCCGCGCGGAGCGGATCAGGGGGGCAGCCAATAAGGTGGGAGTGACACAGGCAGACCATTCGACCGAGGTCGTCGATGCCTCATCCGGCGCGGTCAAGTAGAGCGTTACGAGGAGTTCGAGAGATGAAAACGAAACAGTTTTTGATCGTCGGCATCGCATGTTTGTCCACTTCGGCCTGGGCAATCGAGCCAGGGCCTTCTTCGGCCGCGCAACAAGGCACCGAAAGCTGGATGCAATTGCAGATTCGCGGCGTGGTGGCTTCTACCAATCTGCAAACCGTCTCTGCCACCGAGCGTGAATTGGCCATGCGGCGCTGGCTCAACAGCTTCAACTATCCGATTCCGGAATTTTTTGACCAGGATTCTGGAGGGGAGATCACCAGCAGCAAATGAAGCACCGGGATATCGGTGGTGTTCGTCCAATGAAAAGGCCCGCCGGATGACCGTGCGGGCCTTTTCATGAACGGCTCTCTGTCAGTGCTTACTGTCCTGATCCGACAGCGCAAGCAATTGTTTTTCCTGGTTCCAATCGAACGGTTCGTCATTCTGTTCGGCTTCGAAACGGCGCTCTTCCAATGCCTGGTACAGGCTGATTTCTTCGTCGGGCATGTAGTGCAGACAATCACCGCCGAAGTACCACAGCAGGTCACGAGGCACGAGGTGAGCAACCTGTGGATAACGAACGATTACCTGGCACAGCAGGTCCTGGCCCAGGTATTGGCTTTCGATCGGATCGACGGGCAATTGGGCCCGCAGTTCATCGAAGCGCTCCAGGAACAAGGCATGGCTTTCTTCGGGAACCTGTTCGGCCTCACCCACGGCGACCAGGATGCTGCGCAAGTGGTCAAGCAAGACAAGGTGATCGGCAACGACATTGGACACGAGATAAGTCCTCAAGAGCAAAACGGGCGCAGGAGTATAAAGCCACTGCGCCCGTTTTTACATGGTGGTGCCGGTCGGCGTGATCAGCGGACCCTGGCTTCGGCGAGGGTCAGCGCCTCCTTGTCGAAATCATCCACATCGATGACCTTGCGTCGTGCCGCTTCGGCCGCTCTCAGGGCCTCGGCTTCGCCGGCCTGCAGCACGCCGGCTTCGAGGGCCGCGTCGATAAGGTGTTCGCCTGGGGCCGGGCTGAGCTGGCCCTGCTTGAGTGCCGTGTGGATTTTCTTCTGCGTCGGTCGGGCGGCCAACAGCAGGTCGACGGCATGCTGCAGGGCGCCCACCGGATCGTCTACGGATTGAGGGCGGTAGCAACCTTGCAGCAACTCCTCCAGGGTCGGATCGCCCTTGGGGCGGCCGATGACCGCTGCTACTTCAGCATCCAACCGGTCGCTCGGGCCTTTATGTCGGCGGCCGAAGGGGAACACCACGCAGCGCAACAGGCAGCCCAGCGCCCGGTTAGGGAAGTTGCCGAGCAATTCATCCAGCGCACGCTCCGACTGGCCCAGGCTTTCTTCCATGGCCCAGGTGAACAGCGGGGCCATGTGGTCTGGCGAGTCGAGGTCGTGGTACCGCTTGAGCGCGGCACTGGCCAGGTACAAGTGACTCAAGACATCGCCCAGGCGCGCCGACAGGCGTTCGCGTCGTTTCAGTTCGCCGCCCAGCAACATCATGCTCAGGTCCGCCAACAGGGCGAATGCCGCAGACTGTCGATTAAGGGCGCGGAAATAACCCTGGCTCAGGTCATTGCCGGGCGCTCGCTCGAAATGCCCCAGCCCCAGGTTCAGCACCAGGGTGCTGGCGGCGTTGCTGATAGCGAAACCGATGTGCTTGAGCAGCAACCGGTCGAACTCGAGCAGCGCCTGGTCTTTATCCTCGCGGGTCGCCAAGGCCATTTCCTTGAGCACGAAGGGGTGGCAGCGGATCGCCCCCTGGCCGAAGATCATCAGGTTGCGCGACAGGATGTTCGCCCCTTCCACGGTGATGAAGATCGGCGCACCTTGCCAACTACGGCCCAGGTAATTGTTCGGGCCCATGATGATGCCCTTGCCGCCATGCACATCCATGGCGTGGCTGATGCATTCGCGGCCGCGCTCGGTCAGGTGGTACTTGAGGATGGCAGAGAGTACCGAGGGCTTTTCCCCCAGGTCCACCGCGTTGGCGGTCAGCATGCGTGCGGCATCCATCAGCCAGGCGTTGCCGCCGATACGCGCCATGGCTTCCTGGATACCTTCGAAGGCCGACAACGGTACGTTGAACTGCTCCCGCACCTGGGTGTACTGGCCGGTGACCAGGCTGGTGAACTTCGCCGCCCCGGTCCCCACGGCCGGCAGGGAAATCGAACGCCCCACCGACAGGCAGTTCATCAACATCATCCAGCCCTTGCCCAGCATGGCCTGGCCGCCGATGAGGAAGTCCAGCGGGATGAACACATCCTTGCCCCAGTTCGGTCCGTTCATGAATGCCGCGCCGAGGGGCAGGTGGCGACGACCAATGTGGACGCCGGGAGTGTCGGTGGGAATCAGGGCAAGGCTGATACCCAGGTCTTCTTCGTCGCCCAGCAGGTGGTCGGGGTCATAGGCCTTGAACGCGAGGCCGAGGAGGGTAGCCACCGGTCCGAGGGTGATGTACCGCTTCTCCCAGTTCAGGCGCAGGCCGAGGGTTTCCTGACCCTGCCATTGTCCCTTGCAGACGATGCCGGTATCGGGCATTGCCCCGGCGTCGGAACCGGCCAGCGGCCCGGTCAGTGCAAAGCACGGAATATCATCGCCACGGGCCAGGCGCGGCAGGTAATGGTCGCGTTGTTCGTCGGTGCCGTAGTGCAGTAGCAGTTCCGCCGGGCCAAGGGAGTTGGGGACCATTACGGTGGACGCCAGGTCACCGCTGCGGGTCGCCAGCTTCATGGCCACCTGGGAGTGGGCATAGGCGGAGAAGCCCTTGCCTCCATAGGCCTTTGGAATGATCAGGGCAAAGAATCCGTGTTCCTTGATATGGGCCCAGGCTTCGGGCGGCAGGTCCATGGCCTGGCCGATCTGCCAATCGCTGACCATGGCGCAGAGTTCTTCGGTGGGGCCGTCGAGGAAAGCCTGTTCCTCCTCGGTCAACTGCACCTTGGGGTAGGCGAGCAAGGTGTCCCAGTCGGGCCGGCCGCTGAACAGCTCGCCGTCCCACCATACCGTGCCGGCATCGATGGCGTCGCGTTCGGTTTCCGACATCGGCGGCAGGGTTTTCTGGAACCAGTCGAACATCGGCGCGCTGAAATATCTGCGGCGCAGGTCCGGCAGCAGCAGCGGGGCCGCGATGACGCCGAGTAGTACCCACAGGATCAGCATCAGCCAACCGGGCGCAGAACTGAAGATGCCCATGGCCAGCAGGTAGACCGCGACGACACCCAGCACGGGCAGCGGGGCGATGCGCCGATGCGCCAGCCAGGCGACCCCGACGACCAGGACCAGTATCCACAACAACAGCATAATTAATCCTCCGTGAACCAAGGCAAGACCGACCCCCAGAGCTTAGACGGCATCGGCCATTCCGGCGGTCAGCGCGAGGCGATGGTTTTCGTGAGAAACCCCGCACGCGTTGCGCCAGTCTGGTGGGCAACAGACGTGGGAAATCGTTCGCCGATCAGGTGAGAAAACGCCATTGTTTGGCCGAAACGTCGTTATCGCTGTGCCGGGGCTATGGATAGACTCAGCATTTCCCCCTGATGCCCTGACGTCGCGCTGAAGCCGAAGCCAGTTTGAACCTGTCGGCGGCGTTGCAGTGCGAGAGGTCTTCCCATGCAGCCATACCTGAACCCCGGCCGCTTCATCGACAGCGACCATCCTGCAGTCATCGAGTTCGCCGAAACCCATCGCGGCCCCGAGGGCGACGCTACGGCACAGGCAGTGAGCCTGTATTACGCCGTGCGCGAGGCGGTGCGCTATAACCCCTACACGTTCAGCCGCGACCCGGCGACTCTGCGTGGCAGCCATGCATTGGCCTGTCGTGAAAGCTATTGCGTGCCCAAGGCGACGTTGCTGGCTGCCTGCGCCCGTCACTGTGGGATCCCGGCGCGGATCGGCCTGGCGGACGTCCGTAATCATCTATCCACGCCGCGCCTGCTGGAGTTGCTGCGCAGCGATGTGTTCGCGATGCACGGGTATACCGAGCTGTACCTGAGCGACCGCTGGGTCAAGGCTACGCCGGCCTTCAACCAGGGGTTGTGTGAGTTGTTCGACGTCGCGCCGCTGGAATTCGATGGTCGTCATGACAGCATCTTCCATCCTTTCAATCGCCAGGGCGCGCGGTCGATGGAGTATGTCATCGACCATGGCCCTTTCCCCGACGTGCCCGAAACCTTCTTTTTCGAGCACTTGGAAAAATGCTATCCGCACCTGTTTCAGGATCAATTGCCGCTCCAGCTGGGCGATATGCAGGGCGATTTGAGTCGTGGCTGATCCGGCGTATGCTGCTGCGGCACTTATCCATTGAGGAAGCCGTGATGCTGAAGATCTGGGGTCGGAAAAATTCATCGAATGTGCGCAAGGCGTTGTGGTGCGCCGAGGAACTGGGACTGGTGTTCGAGGCCATCGACGCCGGTGGTGCGTTCGGTGTGGTGGACACGCCCGAGTACCGTGCGAAGAACCCCAATGGTCGCGTTCCGATGATCGAAGACGACGGTTTCGTGCTTTGGGAGTCCAATACCATCGTGCGGTATCTGGCGGCTCGCCATGCCTCGGGAACGGCCTGGTACCCCGTTGACCTGCAGGCGCGGGCCAACGCAGAGAAATGGATGGACTGGACGACGTCGACGTTTGCCGGACCGTTTCGCACCGTGTTCTGGGGCGTCGTGCGCACCCCGACCGAGCAACAGGACTGGACGGCGATCAACGAGGCGATCGGGGTTTGCACCGAGCTGCTGGCAATGGCGGACCAGGCGTTGAGCCAGCAGCCTTATCTCTCGGGTAATGAAATCGGCATGGGCGATATCCCCCTGGGCAGTTTCATTTATGCCTGGTTCGAGATGCCCATCGAGCGCACCCGGTTGCCGCACCTGGAGGCCTGGTACGCACGATTGCAGCAGCGTCCCGCGTACCGCAAGGCGGTCATGACTGCGTTGACTTAATAATTACTATCGACACGCTTGACTGTACTTGTGCGGCGACGCCAAGCACCATGGCCTACGTATGCAGTGGTTGTATTGCTCGCCGCTCGCCCTTATCTATTTGTTTCCTCCCTCTTGGTGCGTAAATCCGATATGAGTTCCGCTCTGTCCATCCGGCAGCTAACCAAAACCTACGGCAACGGTTTCCAGGCCTTGAGTGGTATCGATCTGGATGTCGCCGAAGGTGACTTCTTCGCCTTGCTCGGCCCCAACGGCGCCGGCAAATCCACCACCATTGGCATTCTGTCCACCCTGGTGAACAAGACCAGCGGCACGGTGAATGTCTTCGGTCATGACCTGGACCGCGAGCCCGCCGCGCTCAAACGCTCCATCGGCGTGGTGCCCCAGGAGTTCAATTTCAACCAGTTCGAAAAGACCTTCGACATCGTCGTGACCCAGGCGGGTTACTACGGCATTCCGCCGAAGATCGCCAACGAGCGCGCCGAGCGCTACCTGACCCAGTTAGGGCTGTGGGACAAGCGCGATGTGCCGTCCCGTTCGTTGTCCGGTGGCATGAAGCGGCGTTTGATGATCGCCCGGGCCCTGGTGCATGAGCCGCGTCTGCTGATCCTCGATGAACCGACGGCGGGCGTGGACATCGAGCTGCGCCGTTCGATGTGGTCCTTCCTGACCGAGCTGAACCAGAAGGGCATCACCATCATCCTCACCACCCATTACCTGGAAGAGGCCGAACAGTTGTGCCGCAACATCGGCATCATCGACCACGGCACCATCGTCGAAAATACCAGCATGCGCCAGTTGCTCAGCCAATTGCATGTGGAGACCTTCCTGCTGGACCTCAAGGGAGACCTGAAGACAGCGCCTCAGCTGGCTGGTTACCCGACCCGGTTGGTAGACCACCACACCCTGGAAGTGCAGGTGGATAAAACCGTTGGCATCACCGGGCTGTTCACCCAGCTGGCGCTGCAGAACATCGAAGTGCAAAGCCTGCGCAACAAGACCAATCGCCTCGAGGAGTTGTTCGTGTCCCTGGTGGAGAAAAACCTGGCGAAGGTGGCGGTATGAGTTCCGAATTCCGACCCAACCTCATTGCCCTCAATACCATCGTTTACCGTGAGGTTCGGCGTTTCATGCGGATCTGGCCGCAGACGTTGCTGCCGCCGGCCATCACCATGGTTTTGTACTTCGTGATCTTCGGCAACCTGATCGGCCGGCAGATCGGCGACATGGGTGGCTTCACGTACATGGACTACATCGTGCCGGGCCTGATCATGATGTCGGTGATCACCAACTCCTACGGCAACGTGGTGTCGAGTTTCTTCGGCAGCAAATTCCAGCGTTCCATCGAAGAACTGATGGTCTCGCCGGTTTCGCCCCACACGATCCTGATCGGTTATACCTTGGGGGGCGTGTTGCGAGGCCTGGCGGTGGGGCTGATCGTGACCCTGCTGTCGCTGTTCTTCACTCATTTGCAGGTCCATCACCTGGGGGTGACCGTCCTGGTAGTGGTACTCACTGCGACGATCTTCTCCTTGCTGGGCTTCATCAATGCCGTGTTTGCACGCAACTTCGATGACATTTCCATCATCCCGACGTTCGTGCTCACACCACTGACTTACCTGGGCGGAGTGTTCTACTCCATTTCGCTGCTGCCGCCGTTCTGGCAGAGCGTGTCCCTGGCCAATCCGGTGTTGCACATGGTCAACGCGTTCCGCTACGGGATTCTCGGGGTTTCGGACATCCGGATCAGCGTGGCGATTACTTTCATGCTGGTGGCGACCGTGGTGCTTTATATCGGGTGTGCGCGGTTGTTGGTCAGTGGGCGTGGGATGCGGACCTGAGTGTGGGGTGGATCCAGGCGGTGGGAGCGAAGCTTGCTCGCGATGACGGTCCGTCATTCAACATCTGCATTGACTGATCCACCGCTATCGCGAGCAGGCTCGCTCCCACCGGGATTTTGCAGTGACAGACAGGTCCCGGCCCACCACCAGTCTCTGTGGAAGCAAAGCCTGCTCGCGAGACGGCCAGCCAGGCGGTACCCGATCGCTGTCACATCCGGCTTTTCTTGCGCCGCTTCCATTGCCGCGCCACCCACCAGCGCCAATAGCTCATGGTCGCGAAGTAGGCCAGGACGCCGAGCACCAGGCCGGTCACGACCGAGCCCAGCAGGAACGGCCGCCACAGGGTGGACAACTGGTCGGTGATCCATGCCCAGGTCAGTTCCTCCGGCAATGTCCGAGGGGGAATGTCCATCAGCCAGGCACCGGTCTGGTAGGTGCAGAAAAACACCGCCGGCATGGTGATGGGATTGGTCAGCCAGACCAGGCTCACCGCAATGGGAATATTGCCTCGTACCGTGACGGCCAGCGCGGCGGCCAGCAGCATTTGTAAAGGGATGGGCAGGAAGGCGGCGAACAGACCGACGGCCATTGCCCGGGCCACGGAGTGGCGATTGAGGTGCCAAAGGTTGGGATCGTGCAGCAGCGTGCCGAGAAAACGTAAGGATTTGTGTTCCCGAATGCTCGCTGGGTCTGGCATGTAACGTTTGAATAAGCGCCGGGGCATAAGGCTTCTCGGTCGATGCAAGGCAATAAAAGCCGCAAGTATGTCCGGATTCTAAGAGCGGCAGATTCAGACTTTGTGACAATTGATAACGGCCACGGTGCCGCTGACCGACTATGCCTTGAGTGGGAAGCTCTCAAGGAAGGGGTTATGCGCACGGGGATGGTCGCGCTTGCACTGGGGCTGTTGGCCCCGTTTTTTTTGCCGGTATTGCCACACTTGTGGGTGATTGCCGCCATGCCGGTTCTGGCGTTGATGGTTCTGCCGTTTCGAACCTATCCGCTGGGTTTCTGGCTGCTGGGGTTGGCCTGGGCCTGCCTGGTGGCACAGTGGGCGCTGGATGATCGTTTGCCTACGGCGCTGGATGGCGAAACCCGGTGGGTCGAAGGGCGGGTTGTGGGTTTGCCGCAACAAGGCGACGGCGTGGTGCGTTTCGAGTTGGCCGATATCCGTTCACGGCGCGCCCGGTTGCCGTCGAAGATGCGCCTGGCCTGGTTTGGCGGGCCGCCTGTCGGCAGTGGCGAGCAATGGCGATTGGCGGTGAAGCTCAAGCGGCCCGCCGGGCTGCGCAATCCGCACGGTTTCGATTATGAGGCATGGCTGTTGAGCCGAGGGATCGGGGCCACTGGTGTGGTCAAGGACGGCCATCGCCTGCAACCAGCCTGGGGGGCGTGGCGCGACGGGGTTCGCCAAGCGCTTGCGCAAGTCGATGCCCAGGGACGCTCCGGCGCGCTGATGGCGTTGGTCCTTGGCGATGGTGCGGGCTTGAGTCGTGACGATTGGCAGGTGCTGCAGGACACCGGCACCGTCCACCTGCTGGTGATTTCCGGGCAGCACATTGGCTTGCTCGCCGGACTGGTGTACTTGTTGGTGGCCGGCGCCGCACGTTATGGCGTATGGCCGGTGCGTCTGCCGTGGTTGCCCTGGGCTTGCGGCCTGGCGTTCAGTGCGGCGTTGGGCTACGGCTTGCTCGCAGGCTTCGAGGTGCCGGTGCGACGGGCCTGCGCGATGATCGGGCTGATGCTGTTGTGGCGCCTGCGCTTCCGGCACCCGGATCCGTGGTGGGCGTGGTTGCTGGCTTTCGATGGCGTGCTGGTGTTCGATCCGCTGGCCAGCCTGCGACCGGGGTTCTGGTTGTCTTTCGCCGCAGTCGCGATCCTGATGTTTACCTTCGGCGGGCGCCTCGGCCCTTGGCGGTGGTGGCAGACCTGGACGCGCGCCCAGTGGCTGGTTGCGGTGGGGTTGTGCCCGTTATTGCTGGTATTGGGTTTGCCGGTCAGTCTGAGCGGGCCGTTGGTGAACCTCGTCGCGGTGCCCTGGATCAGTCTGTTGGTATTGCCGTTGGCGCTGCTTGGCACGGCATTGTTGTCGGTGCCGTTCATCGGCGAGGGGCTGTTGTGGGGCGCCGGTGGTTTGCTTGACCTGTTGTTCAAGGGGCTGGCACTGGCGGCCACGGGGATGCCAGCCTGGGTCCCTGTTCCGGTCCCTCTATGGGGCTGGTGTATCGCTGCGCTTGGTGCGTTCCTGCTGTTGCTGCCGCCAGGCGTGCCGTTGCGCTTGCTGGGTTGGCCGATGGTGTCGCTGATGGTGTTCGCACCCCGGCAAGAAGTGCCAGCAGGGCGCGCCGAAATCTGGCAGTTGGACGTGGGCCAGGGGCTGGCGGTGCTGGTGCGCACCCATCGCCATGTCCTGCTGTATGACACAGGACCGCGCTTTGGCGATGCCGATGCAGGCGAGCGTGTCGTGCTGCCAACCCTGCGCAAGTTGGGCGTGCGCGGGCTGGACCTGATGCTGATCAGTCATGCCGACGCCGATCATGCCGGCGGCGCTCTGTCGGTGCGCAACGGGTTGCCCACGAGTCGGGTCATCAGCGGCGACCCTGTCGCGTTGCCTGCCGCGCTACAGGCCCAACCTTGCGAGAACGACGAGCAATGGGAATGGGACGGGGTCAGGTTCCGGTTGTGGCGCTGGTCATCTGCCCTGGAAAGCAATCAGAAGTCGTGCGTCTTGCTGGTCGAGGCCGGTGGCGAGCGGTTGTTGCTGACCGGTGACATCGATAGCCATGCCGAGCGCGCTCTGCTCGAAGGGCCTCTGGCAGTCCCGATCCAGTGGCTGGCCGCACCTCATCACGGCAGTCGCAGCTCGTCGTCGATGGCATTGCTCTCGCGTCTCAGCCCCCACTCGGTCTTGATTTCGAGAGGGCAGGGCAACGCGTTCGGCCATCCTCATCCTCGGGTGATGGCCCGGTACCAGCGGCTGGGCATGGCGATCTACGACAGTGCGGAACAGGGCGCCATTCGTCTGCAACTGGGCGCGTTCGAACCGCCGGTTACCCAGGCCGGGCAGCGCCGCTACTGGCGCAACCCGCCGCCTGCGCGGCCATGACGCCAGTGTTGATCCAGGTCGCTTCATGACGCAGTTATCGGCGGACCGGGCCTGCATGCGCGGTTCTGTATGATAAAGTGGCGCACTTTTTCGAGGGGGCTGTCACTGTGTGGGAATTGGTCAAATCCGGCGGCTGGATGATGTTGCCGATCATTCTGAGTTCCATCGCGGCACTGGGTATCGTTGCCGAACGCCTGTGGACCCTGCGGGCCAGCCGCGTGACCCCGGAGCATCTGCTCGGGCAGGTCTGGGTCTGGATCAAGGACAAGCAACTGAACAAGGACAAGCTCAAGGAGCTTCGGGCCAGTTCGCCCCTGGGGGAAATCCTCGCGGCAGGCCTGGCGAACTCCAAGCATGGTCGCGAGATCATGAAGGAATGCATCGAGGAGGCCGCCGCCCGGGTCATCCATGAACTGGAACGCTACATCAATGCCCTGGGCACCATTGCCGCCATGGCTCCGCTATTGGGCTTGCTGGGTACGGTACTGGGCATGATCGACATTTTCAGCGCCTTCACCGGTTCCGGCATGACCACCAATGCCTCGGTCCTGGCAGGAGGTATCTCCAAGGCCTTGATCACCACGGCAGCGGGTCTGATGGTGGGTATTCCATCGGTGTTCTTCCATCGGTTCCTGCAACGTCGGGTCGATGAACTGGTCGTCGGCATGGAGCAGGAAGCCATCAAGTTGGTCGAGGTGGTGCAGGGCGATCGTGACGTGGACCTGGCCGGGAGCAAGAAGTGAAGTTCCGCCGTAAACCCAGGGAAAACATCGAGATCAACCTCGCGTCGCTGATCGACGTGGTGTTCATCCTGCTATTGTTTTTCGTCGTCACCACCACCTTTACCCGAGAAACCCAGCTCAAGGTCGAGTTGCCGCAAGCTGTCAGCGGCTCGCCGGCCGAGGACCAGCAGCTGAAAAACCTGGAAATCACCATCAGCGCAGAGGGGGCGATTTCGGTGAATAACCAACTGCTGCCCAAGAGCGATCTGGCAACCCTGATCGACGCGCTGCAGAAGGAGTCCGGTGGCGACACCAACCTGCCGTTGTCCATCAGCGCCGACGGCAAGACCCCCCATCAATCGGTCATCACCGCCATGGACGCGGCCGGCAAGCTCGGCTTCAGCCACCTGCGCATGACCACCGTCGAGGCGGCGCCGGCACCCTGATGGCCATGTCCGATCGATTGCTCGCCGCGTGGTACGAAGGCCACCCGGCCCTGACGCTGTTGCGCCCGCTGGAGTGGTTGTACCGGCGGGTGGTGGTCGGCAAGCGCGAGCGCTTTCTGGCGGGTGAGGGCACCATTTACCAACCACCGGTACCCTTGGTGGTGGTCGGCAACATCACCGTGGGCGGCACCGGCAAGACGCCGATGATCCTGTGGATGATCCAGCACTGCCAGCGCAGTGGCTTGCGGGTCGGTGTGGTCAGCCGAGGCTACGGAGCCAAGCCGCCGCAACTGCCGTGGCGGGTCCAGGCCGACCAGGGCGCCGACATTGCGGGTGACGAGCCGCTGCTGATCGTCCAGCGCACTGGCGTGCCGCTGATGATCGACCCGGATCGCAGCCGCGCGGTCCAGTCACTGCTGGCAAGCGAAGCGCTGGATCTGATCCTGTCCGATGACGGCATGCAGCATTATCGGCTGGCCAGGGACCTGGAATTGGTGCTGATCGACAATGCCCGGGGCCTGGGCAACCGGCGTTGCCTGCCGGCCGGGCCTCTGCGCGAGCCGGTCGAGCGCCTGCAATCGGTCGATGCGGTCCTGTACAACGGTGCCAGCGCCGACCGCGAAGACGGCTTCGGTTTCGAGCTGCGGCCCACCGCCCTGGTGAACCTGGCCAGTGGCGAGCGTCGGCCGCTGGATCATTTCCCACCCGGCCAGGCCTTGCACGCGGTGGCCGGCATCGGCAACCCACGGCGTTTCTTCAAGACCCTCGAAACGCTACACTGGCGGCCTATACCGCACGGGTTTGCCGACCATGCCGAATACAGCGTCCAGGCCTTGAGCTTTACACCCTCGTTGCCAGTGGTCATGACGGAAAAGGACGCGGTCAAATGCCGTATCTTCGCCTCGCCTGACTGGTGGTACCTGGCGGTGGATGCCGCGCCATCAGCGGCCTTCGCGGCCTGGTTCGATACGCAGTTGATGCGCCTGTTGCCGGATCGTCTTTTGCCTTAAAACGTTTATCCAGGGGAATCTCATGGACACCAAACTGCTCGACATTCTGGCCTGCCCGGTCTGCAAGGGCCCGCTCAAGCTCAGCGCCGACAAGACCGAACTGATCAGCAAGGGCGCCGGTCTTGCGTATCCGATTCGCGACGGCATCCCGGTGATGCTGGAAAGCGAAGCCCGTACCCTGACTACCGACGAGCGCCTGGACAAATGACCACGGCTTTTACTGTTGTCATTCCGTCGCGTTTCGCTTCGACGCGCCTGCCCGGCAAACCGTTGCTGCCGATTGCCGGCAAGCCGATGATCCAGCATGTGTGGGAGCAGGCCTGCAAGAGCAGCGCCGGGCGCGTGGTCGTGGCCACGGACGATGCGCGCATCGTCGAGGCCTGCAACGGCTTCGGCGCCGAAGTGGTGCTGACCCGCGAAGACCACAACTCCGGTACTGATCGACTCGCGGAAGTCGCGGCGAAGCTGGGTCTGGATCCCGATGCGATCGTCGTCAACGTGCAAGGCGACGAGCCAATGATCCCGCCCAGCGTGATCGACCAGGTCGCGGCCAACCTGGCGGCCCACCCCGAAGCGCGCATGGCCACCCTGGCCGAGCCGATCAAGGACGTCCAGACCCTGTTCAACCCGAACGTGGTCAAGGTGGTCAGTGACCTCAATGGCCTGGCGCTGACCTTCAGCCGTGCGACGTTGCCCTGGGCCCGGGATGCCTTTGCGCACAGTCGCGACGTGATGCCCGATGGCGTGCCGTATCGCCGTCACATTGGCATTTATGCCTACCGCGCCGGTTTTCTTCAGGACTTCGTGAACTGGGGCCCGTGCTGGCTGGAAAACACTGAATCTCTGGAGCAGTTGCGTGCGCTCTGGCATGGCGTGCGAATCCACGTCGCCGATGCCTTGATCGCCCCGCCGACCGGAGTCGACACACCTGAAGACCTCGAGCGCGTTCGTCGCCTGCTGGAGGCCTGATGCGGGTTCTGTTCGTCTGCCTCGGCAATATCTGCCGGTCGCCCACCGCCGAGGGCATCCTGCGGCACAAACTGCGCGAGGCCGGGCTGGCCGGGCAGGTGGAAGTCGCTTCCGCCGGCACCGGCGACTGGCACGTGGGCAAGGCCCCGGACAAGCGCAGCCAGGCTGCAGCCCTGCGGCGCGGCTACGACCTGTCGGCCCAACGCGCGCAGCAGGTCAGCCGGGCTGACTTTGCCGCCTACGACCTGATCCTGGCGATGGACGGCAACAACCTGCGTCATCTCAAAACCTTGCAACCGGCCAATGCCAGGGCCGAACTGGACCTGTTCCTGCGCCGCTACGAAGCTGAACTCGATGACGTGCCGGACCCGTACTACGACGGCGAACAGGGTTTCGAGCACGTGCTCGACCTGATCGAACGCGCCACGGATCGCCTGGTGATCGAACTGAAGGGGCGGCTATGAGCTTGCAGATACGCAGTGACGTCAGCCTCAAGCCGTTCAACAGTTTCGGCGTCGACGTCAAGGCTCGGTTGTTCGCCGATGCCAAGGGCGATGAGGATGTCCGCGAGGCGCTGGCCTATGCCGCCGGGCACGATGTTCCACTGCTGGTGATTGGTGGCGGCAGCAACCTGCTGTTGACCGGCGACATCGACGCGCTGGTGCTGCGCATGGCCAGCCGCGGGATTCGTCTGCTTGACGACGACGGCGAGCGGGTGGTGGTCGAGGCCGAAGCGGGGGAGCCGTGGCACCCGTTCGTCCAACACACGCTGGCGCAAGGTTGGTCGGGGCTGGAAAACCTCAGCCTGATCCCCGGTACCGTGGGGGCTGCGCCGATGCAAAACATCGGCGCCTACGGCGTCGAGATCAAGGACGTCTTTGCCGGTCTCACTGCGCTGGATCGCCAGACCGGCGAGCTGCGGGCCTTCACCCTTGAAGAATGCCGCTTTGCCTACCGCGACAGCCTGTTCAAGCAGCAGGCGGGCCGCTGGTTGATCCTCAGGGTGCGCTTTGACCTGAGCCGCGTCGCACATTTGCACCTGGAGTACGGCCCGGTCCGTCAGCGGTTGGCCGAACAAGGCATCGACCAGCCGACGCCTGCCGACGTCGGCCGGGCCATTTGCAGTATTCGCAGCGAAAAACTGCCCGACCCTGCCGTGCTGGGCAATGCCGGCAGTTTCTTCAAGAATCCGTTGGTGCCGGCCGCGCAGGTGGAGCAACTCAAGCGCGAATACCCCGACCTGGTGGCTTATCCACAGCCTGAGGGGCAGATGAAACTGGCCGCCGGCTGGCTGATCGAGCGGGCCGGGTGGAAGGGCTTTCGCGAAGGCGACGCCGGTGTGCATAAGTTGCAGGCACTGGTGCTGGTCAATTACGGCGAGGCGACCGGTTCGCAACTGCTGGACCTGGCATTGCGCATTCAAAAAGATATTTCCGAACGTTTCCAGGTCGAGCTGGAAATGGAGCCCAATCGGTACTGACTGGTTGCCCTTGCCGTCGCCAGCCCGCACAGGTGATGAGTGAGCTGTGGGAACAGAGCTTGCTCGCGATCAACTGAGCCACGCCCTGAGCCACGCCCTGAACAACCCTTGCACACGCTCATTTGTGCAGGATTGTGCAGGGCGTTTTGCTTGATCCTGGGTTAATTTAGTTCGCTGACGATGCGACCATCGCATCCCGAAGGCCCGGTGCAGACGCCTGCGTGTCTGCATAAGAGAGCCCGATCAGCCTGAGCCAGTCTGCGAAACCGAACCGTTACCCAAGCGGCAGATTGCTCGACCCCATAACTCGATAACTATGCGGGCGTGCCCATGATTACCCTGAAACTCAATGGAAAAGATCATCAACTGGATGTGACCGAGGACATGCCGCTGCTGTGGGCGATCCGGGATGTGGCCGGCTACAACGGCACCAAGTTCGGCTGCGGCATGGGCTTGTGTGGTGCGTGCACCATCCACATCGACGGCGCTCCGGCGCGCAGTTGCATCACGCCGATTGGTTCGGTGAAAGGCCAGAACATCAGCACCATCGACGAGCTGCATGCCGACCCGATCGGGCAAGTCGTCCAGAAGGCCTGGCTCGACACCGCCGTGGCCCAGTGCGGTTATTGCCAGGGCGGGCAGATCATGTCCGCGACGGCCTTGCTCAAGCGCAATCCCAACCCGAGCGATGAGCAGATCGAAGAAGCCATGGTCGGCAATATCTGCCGCTGCGGCACCTACAACCGGATCAAGACCGCGATCCGCCAGGCCTCCACTCATCTGAAGGAGGCCAAGGCATGAGCCGTTTTCCCGATGATTTCGTACTGAGCAACCTCAGCCGTCGCGGCTTCCTCAAGGGCGCGAGCGCTACGGGTGTGTTGGTATTGGCCGCCAGCTGGGGGCTGCCGGACGCCTTCGCCGAAGAGGAGAAATTCGGTGCCGAGGGCATGCCCCATGGTGCGGTCGACGACCCGAAGGTGTACGTGAGCATTGCCGCCGACGGCAGCGTGACGGTGATCTGCAACCGCTCGGAAATGGGCCAGGGCATCCGCACCAGCCTGAGCATGGTGGTGGCCGATGAACTGGACGCTGATTGGGCTCGGGTGAAGGTGCAGCAGGCCCCAGCCGATGAGGCGCGCTTCGGCAACCAGGACACCGATGGCTCGCGAAGCATGCGCCACTGGTACGAGCCGATGCGTCGCTGCGGGGCCGCCGCCAGGACCATGCTGGAGCAGGCCGCCGCCGCGCAGTGGAAAGTCCCGGCGGGCGAATGCCGGGCCCAACTGCACAACGTGGTTCACCAGCCTTCCGGTCGACAGTTGGGCTACGGTGAGTTGGCGGCCGCGGCCAGTGCCTTGCCGGTACCGGCCCGCGATGGCTTGCGCCTCAAGCAGCCATCGGAGTTTCGTTACATCGGCAAGGAGGCGACCCGGGCCATCGATGGCGCGGACATCGTCAACGGCCGTGCCGTGTTCGGTGCCGACGTGCATTTCGACGGCATGCTCTACGCCGTCGTGGCGCGTCCGCCAGTCTATGGCGGCAAGGTCAAGACCGTCGACAGCAGCGCGGCGCTGAAGGTACCGGGCGTGCTCAAGGTGGTGCAGATCGAAGGCCGGCCGTTGCCTTCGGAGTTCCAGCCCCTGGGTGGCGTGGCGGTGGTGGCGAAGAATACCTGGGCGGCGATCAAGGGGCGCGAGGCGCTGAAAATCGAATGGGACGACGGCCCGAATGCCGGCTATGAGTCCGGCGCCTATCGCAAGGCACTCGAAGCCGCGGCCCTCAAGCCCGGCAAGGTCGTACGCAATACCGGTGACGTAGACGACGCGCTGACGAAGGCCGATTCGACCCTGGAAGCGACGTATTACCTGCCGCATCTGTCCCAATCGCCGATGGAGCCCATGGTCGCCGTCGCCCGGTTCAAGGATGGCCAGTGCGAAGCCTGGGCGCCGAGCCAGGCCCCTCAGGTCACCCGCGAGCGCATTGCAGAACGCCTGGGGATCCCCTTCGAGAAAGTCACGGTGAACATCACGCTGCTGGGCGGTGGTTTCGGGCGCAAGTCCAAGCCCGACTTCGTCCTCGAAGCGGCCGTGTTGGCCAAGGAGTTTCCCGGCCAGGCGATCCGGGTGCAATGGACTCGGGAAGATGACATCCATCACTCTTATTTCCATACGGTCTCGGTCGAATACCTGAAGGCCGGGCTGAACCGGGACGGGATGCCGTCCGGCTGGCTGCATCGCACCGTGGCCCCCAGCATCACCGCGCTGTTCGCACCGGACATGACCCACGAAGCGCCGTTCGAACTGGGCATGGGCATTACCAACATGGCCTATGCGATTCCCAACCTGCGCCTGGAAAACCCCGAAGCGACCGCCTACACCCGGGTGGGCTGGTACCGCTCGGTGTCGAACATTCCCCATGGTTTTGCAATCCAGAGTTTCATCGATGAACTGGCTCACAAGGCTGGAGAAGACCCGTTGAAGTATCACCTCAAGTTGCTGGGGCCGGATCGCAAGATCGATCCCCGTACCTTGAGCGAGGAATGGAACTACGGTGAATCCCCCGAGCGCTATCCCATTGATACGGCACGGATCCGCACGGTGCTGGAAACCGCCGCCAAAGCGGCTGGTTGGGGGCAGAAGCTGCCCAAGGGGCGTGGTCTTGGACTGGCGGTACATTACAGCTTCGTCACCTACGTAGCGGCGGCGATCGAAGTGGAAGTCAAGGAAGACGGCACGGTGATCGTGCACAAGGCCAACATCGCGGTGGACTGCGGTCCGCAGATCAACCCCGAACGCATCCGTTCCCAGTTCGAAGGGGCCTGCGTCATGGGCCTGGGCAATGCGATGGTGGGGGAAATCAGCTTCAAGGATGGCAGGGTGCAGCAGGACAATTTCCACATGTACGAAGTGGCGCGCATGTCGCTGGCGCCCAAGGAAGTGGCCGTGCACCTGGTGACGCCGCCAGGCGACGTGCCGTTGGGCGGTGTTGGTGAGCCGGGCGTGCCACCGATTGCGCCTGCCCTGTGCAATGCGATTTTTGCCGCGACCGGCAAGCGCATCCGCAACCTGCCTGTGCGCTACCAGCTGCAAGGCTGGCAACAGGCCAAGGCCTGATGGACAGCGTTGACCTGAACGTCCTGCGTAGCGTGCTCCAATGGCGCCGCGCCAGGCAGCGAGTGGTGCTGTTTACCGTGGTCCAGACCTGGGGCACCGCGCCGAGACCGCCGGGAGCAATGCTGGCCCTGCGGGAGGATGGCGTGGTGATTGGTTCCGTGTCGGGCGGTTGTGTCGAGGACGACTTGATCGCCCGGCTGCACGACGGCCGCATCCCGGCGGACGGCCCGCCGGTGCAGCTCATCACCTACGGTGTCACCCGCGAAGAGGCCGCGCGCTTTGGCCTGCCGTGCGGCGGCACCCTGCGCCTGACCGAAGAGCGGGTCGGCGATCCGCAATGGGTCGCCGAGCTGTTGGAGCGTTGCGAAGCTCATGAGATTGTCGCCCGTGAACTGAACGTCGCCACCGGCAGCGTGACCCTGGCCCCCGCCAGCAAAAGCGATACATTGGTGTTCGACGGCCAGACGCTACGGGCCATCTACGGCCCGCGTTGGCGACTGCTGTTGATCGGCGCCGGGCAACTGTCCCGTTACGTGGCGGAAATGGCCCGGTTGCTGGATTTCGAGGTGCTGATCTGCGATCCCCGCAAGGAATTTGTCTATGGCTGGGAAGAGCAGCACGGACGTTTCGTCTCAGGGATGCCCGACGAAGCGGTGTTGAGTATCCAGACCGACGAACGCACGGCCATTGTCGCCTTGACCCATGATCCGCGCCTGGACGACATGGCGCTGCTGACAGCCCTGGATTCGAAGGCGTTCTATGTCGGAGCCCTGGGTTCGCGGGTCAACAGCCAAAAGCGCCGGGATAATCTGGCTCAGCTAGGCTTGTCAGCACAGGCCATCGAACGGCTGCATGGTCCGATCGGCTTGCACATCGGCAGCCACACCCCGGCGGAGATCGCCCTGTCGCTGCTGGCCGAAATCGTGGCCATCAAGAACGGCGTGGAGCTTCGACAGAAAAAGCCGTTGTGAGGTGCCGCAAGGAGGGTGCATGGCGGATTCTATTGGCGTGATCATTGTGGCAGCCGGATTGGGCAACCGTTTTCGGCAGGTTGCAGGTCCTGACAAGGATAAATTGCTGGCCGATTGCGCGGGGCGTGATGGTGCCGTGCGCTCGGTGATCGAGCACGTGTTGGTGAATGTGCCTGCCTCCCTGGCAAAGCGCGTGCTGGTCGCCCGCGAGGGGCGGCCCCAGGCCATACGCATGGCTCAGGCTTATGGTTGCGATATTGTCGAGCTGGACTCGCCGGGCCTGGGGGACAGCATCGCAGCCGGGGTCCAGGCCTGCCCGGATCAGGATGGCTGGCTGATCCTGCTGGGCGATATGCCATTCATCTTGCCATCGAGCATGGAACGGGTGGCGGCGGGGATTCGTGAAGAGGGTATTTGTGTGCCAGTGCTCGCCGGTGAATACGGACACCCCGTGGGGTTTGGCCGTGCTTTTGGTCCCGGGTTGATGGCTCTGACTGGAGATCGCGGCGCTAAGACGTTGTTTGCCGGGGCGCAAGTGGTCGAGGTGAGCGTGGATGATCCTGGTGTGACCTGGGACGTCGACGTCCCTGACGCGTTGATCTTCAACTGACAAGCGTCTTGAATCTCTATGGGATCGGCATTACACCCGACTCCTCTGTGGGAGCGAGCCCTGCTCGCGATAAGGGCGACTCGGTCCGATTGACATGAAAAAGCCCCGCCTGGCGTAACCAGGCGGGGCTTTTTATCGGGCGATGGAATCAGGCGTGAGGCTTAGGCTCGTGCTCTTTTTCCAGGGTCGGGGTGTGACGCGGTGCAACTTCTTCAGCTTCCACGGAATGCTGAGGCTCGTCGTGCGCAGGTGCCGATTCAACCGGAGCAGGCTCGGCAGCGGTTTCAGCGACCGGGGCAGGAGCTGCCTCGGCGTCTTCAACTACCGGAGCAGGCTCGGCGACCGGTGCCTGAGCGGCAGCAGCGGCGGCCAGTTCGGCTTCCTTCTGCAGACGTTCGGCTTCACGTTTGCGACGACGCACTTCACGTGGATCGTTCGGCGCACGACCGTTCGGCGTCAGGGCGCTGACCGGTGCGGGTGCTGCGACGGGGGCCTGTACCTCGGCAACCGCTGGAGCTTCGACCACAGGCGCTGGCTCGACCGCCTTCACAGGCTCCGGCGTCGGCTCTGGTTCGACAACCGGGACCGGTGCTGCAGGCTCTGGATTCCAGTTGAACGCGGTCTGTTCTTCGCGTACCGGCTCCGGTGCTTTTTCCCCGGCCGGCGTTTCGACCACTGGCTCAGCTTCAACGGCAACGACAGGTTGCTCGACGACCGGCGCAGGTTCGGCGACGGCGTCGGCCTCAGGCTGGGCTTCACGAACCGGTGCGACTTCCACTTCCGGCGAAGCGGTGGCTTCGACTGGCGTGGTGGCTTCGACCACTGGGGCTTCCACTGGCGCGTTTTCCACTGCGGCGGTGGCGCGTTCGGCCTGTTCGTTGGCCTGGGCTTCGGCTGGTGCACTGACGGTGCTGCTGGCAACTGCGGCAGTGACGGCCAGGCCGGCGGCCAGGTCCGCAGCGCTTGGCGCCTCGGTGGCGCCGGACTCTTCCGAACCTTCGATCACGTTACCGTTGGCATCGCGTTGACGCTCGCGGCGGTTGCTGCGACGACGCTGGCCACGGGAGCGGCGGCGTGGACGATCGCCTTCGGCGGCGTCGTGACCGTCTTCCTGCAACTGCTCCTCGGTGTTCAGTACTTCGTCTTCGCTGGCAGCGGCGGCCTGTTCGGCCCGTGGCTGACGTTCTTCACGCGGAGGACGTGGTGCGCGTTCTTCGCGAGGCTGGCGAGCCGGACGCTCTTCAGCGGCAGCGGCAGGGGCGGCATCCAGCGGCTCGCGCAGTTCACGAACACGCTCTTCGCGCTCGCCACGTGGCTTGCGATCCTCGCGCGGAGCACGTGGTTGACGTTCTTCACGCGGTGGACGTGGTGCGCGTTCTTCGCGGGCTACGGCAGGTGCTTCTTCACGAAGCTCGCGTGGCTGGCGTTCTTCACGTGGCTCACGTGGCGCGCGTTCTTCACGCGGGGCACGTTCTTCACGAGGCTTGCGCTCCTCATCACGACGACCGTTGCGGTTACGGGTCTGTTGACGACCGTTGCGACGCTCTTCGTTGCGGGCAGGGCGTTCGGCCGCGGGTTTGGCGACAGCGACTGGCGCGGCTGGCTCCTCCTTGGTGGCGAACAGGCTGACCAGGGATTTTACCAGGCCCTTGAACAAGCTTGGTTCAGGCGCAGCGGCCGGTGCAGGTGCCGGTGCGGCGACTTCGGTCGGTACCGGAGCGTTTGCACGGGCCGGAGCGGTCTTGACGGCAGCTTCCTGGCGAACCAGGGTGCGGGTGGCGGCGGCCGGCTGGACGTCTTCCACTTCGGCGGCGGCAGCGGCGATCTCGTAGCTGGACTGGTTGGTGTGGGCTTCCGGGCTGTCGTCGCGCAGGCGCTGGACTTCGAAGTGCGGCGTCTCGAGATGATCGTTCGGCAGGATGACGATGCGGGCCCGGGTGCGCAGTTCGATCTTGGTGATCGAGTTGCGTTTTTCGTTGAGCAGGAAAGCGGCCACCGGGATCGGCACCTGGGCACGGACTTCGGCGGTGCGGTCTTTCAGGGCTTCTTCTTCGATCAGGCGCAGGATCGCCAGGGACAGCGACTCGACGTCACGGATGATGCCGGTGCCGTTGCAGCGTGGGCAGACGATGCCGCTGCTTTCACCCAGGGAAGGACGCAGGCGCTGACGGGACATTTCCAGCAGGCCGAAGCGCGAGATGCGGCCAACCTGTACGCGGGCGCGGTCGGCTTCCAGGCACTCACGGACTTTTTCCTCCACGGCGCGCTGGTTCTTGGCCGGAGTCATGTCGATGAAGTCGATGACGATCAGGCCGCCGATGTCACGCAGGCGCAACTGACGGGCGATTTCCTCGGCCGCTTCCAGGTTGGTCTGCAGGGCGGTTTCTTCGATGTCGCTGCCTTTGGTGGCGCGGGCCGAGTTGATGTCGATGGACACCAGGGCTTCGGTCGGATCGATGACGATGGAGCCACCGGACGGCAGTTCGACGACGCGCTGGAACGCGGTCTCGATCTGGCTTTCGATCTGGAAGCGGTTGAACAGCGGGACGCTGTCTTCGTAGAGCTTGATCTTGCTGGCGTACTGCGGCATCACCTGGCGAATGAAGGTCAGGGCTTCGTCCTGGGCTTCGACGCTGTCGATCAGCACTTCGCCGATGTCCTGGCGCAGGTAGTCGCGAATCGCACGGATGATGACGTTGCTTTCCTGGTAGATCAGGAACGGCGCGGAGCGATCCAGCGAAGCTTCCTTGATGGCGGTCCACAGCTGCAGCAGGTAGTCGAGGTCCCACTGCATTTCTTCGCTGCTGCGGCCCAGGCCGGCGGTGCGAACGATCAGGCCCATGTCGGCTGGAGCGACCAGTCCATTGAGGGCTTCACGCAGTTCGTTGCGTTCTTCGCCTTCGATGCGGCGGGAGATGCCACCGGCACGCGGGTTGTTAGGCATCAGGACCAGGTAACGGCCGGCGAGGCTGATGAAGGTGGTCAGGGCGGCGCCCTTGTTGCCACGCTCTTCCTTTTCGACCTGGACGATGACTTCCTGGCCTTCGCTCAGGACGTCCTTGATGTTGACGCGACCTTCGGGGGCTTTCTTGAAGTATTCGCGGGAGATTTCTTTGAGGGGCAGGAAGCCGTGGCGCTCGGAGCCGAAATCGACAAAGGCAGCCTCAAGGCTTGGTTCGATGCGAGTAATCCGGCCTTTATAGATGTTGGCCTTCTTCTGCTCGCGTGCACCGGATTCGATATCCAGGTCGTAGAGGCGCTGGCCGTCTACCAGTGCAACACGCAACTCTTCGGGTTGAGTTGCGTTAATCAGCATTCTTTTCATGTAGTACCGTCGGTTTCCGGGCTGCCGGAAACGGCGTTCGGCACACACGACTTCTCACGGTCGGTGTCAGGTGCGTCATGGAAGTGGCTGACCACTCCAGTGTCCAGCGAGTCCGGCCCGATGAGGGCGGAGTCGCGACGGACGCGTCCTGCTTGCTGGTACTCAAGCACTCAGTCAGGAGGAGGAATCAACCGGCGCCTGTGGACGAGATGAAGCGTCTATATATAAGCCTAGTGCTACACAGTCCGACGGTTGTACATCTCCACCCTACACGTATCCCTGATAATTCGGGTGCTGCCGCGCGCAGAATCCGCAGCGGGTTGGCATTTACCGTGAGCTCCGGAAGGGGAGGTCACGCATCATGGCTAATTAGGCGTTGTTTCCGAAGCTTTCGCCCGGGGTCGTTCGCAACTGACTGCACTTTGTGAACTGGCCGTGAATGTGGCACGCAAGGCGAGTCAAAACTCTGCTTCGCGGCGTATTTCAGGCCTCATGTCACCTGCGCTCGTTACACCTGCAAACTCTGCCGATACGTAGCAAAAGCCCCGTAGGACGGCCTCTCGTCCTCGTGAATTGCGTTGGTCAGGGCCGGTTTTTGACCGCTGGTCCGCTGTCCAGCCACTTTTGGCGGCGTTCGCGACTATAGCAGCAATGATTAAGTGCTTCAATTCCATAAAAAATTGTTATGATCGCCGCCATGACGACTACTGCCCCTTCGACCCCTGGCGTTCAACTGCTCGAGGTCTCGCCGGAATATGCCGGCCAACGAATCGATAATTTTCTCCTGGCCCGACTCAAAGGCGTGCCCAAGACCTTGATTTACCGCATTTTGCGCAAGGGCGAAGTGCGCGTGAACAAGGGCCGGATCAAGCCCGAATACAAGCTCCAGGCCGGTGATATCGTGCGCGTGCCGCCGGTTCGCGTGCCTGAGCGCGATGAGCCGGTGCCGGTGGCCCAAGGCCTGTTGCAGCGCCTTGAGGCTGCGATCATCTACGAGGACAAGGCCCTGATCGTGATCAACAAGCCCGCGGGCATTGCGGTTCACGGTGGTAGCGGCCTGGATTTCGGCGTGATCGAAGCCTTTCGTCAGTTGCGCCCCGATGCCAAGGAGTTGGAGTTGGTCCATCGCCTGGATCGCGATACCTCGGGCCTGCTCATGATCGCCAAAAAGCGCAGTATGTTGCGCCACCTGCACGAGCAGTTGCGTGGCGATGGTGTCGACAAGCGCTACATGGCGCTGGTCCGTGGTCACTGGGCGACGTCCATCAAGCAGGTTCGTGCGCCATTGCTCAAGAGCAATCTGCGTTCCGGCGAACGCATGGTCGAAGTCAACGACGAGGGCAAGGACGCGTTGACCGTATTCAAGGTGCTGCGTCGATTCGGCGAGTTCGCCACCATGATCGAGGCCAAACCGATCACCGGTCGTACCCACCAGATTCGCGTGCATACGCTGCACGCCGGGCATTGCATTGCCGGTGACCCCAAATACGGGGACGACGATTTCACCCGGGAAATCCGTGATCTGGGCGGCAAGCGTCTTTTCCTCCATGCTTACATGCTCACCGTGCCGCTGCCCGATGGGGGCGAGTTGAAGTTGCAGGCGCCAGTGGATGAAATGTGGGCCAGAACCGTGGAGCGGTTGAGTGCACCCTGACTACAAGCTGCTGATTTTCGATTGGGACGGCACTCTGGCCAATTCCATAGGTCGGATCGTTGAGTCGATGCATGCCGCGTCCGATCGTACGGGTTTTGCCAGGCGTGACGACTATGCGGTAAAGGGCATTATCGGCCTCGGCTTGCCGGAAGCGATTCGCAGTCTGTATCCAGAGATCAGTGACGAGGAGTTGGTGCTCTTCCGGCAGCATTACGCCGACCATTACATCGCGCTGGAGGCTGAGCCTTCGCCGTTGTTCGAAGGTGTGGTGGATACGCTTCAGGCGTTGAGGGCGGAAGGCTATCAACTGGCTGTTGCCACCGGGAAGGCTCGTCGTGGCTTGGATCGGGTGTTGAAGGCCCATGGTTGGGAGGATTATTTCGATATCACTCGCGCCGCCGACGAAACGGCCAGCAAACCTCATCCGCTGATGCTCGAACAGATCCTGGCCCACTGTGAGGCGCGCCCGGAACAGGCGTTGATGGTGGGGGATTCGTCGTTCGATCTGCAGATGGCGCGTAATGCCTGCATGGGGTCGGTGGCGGTCAGCTACGGCGCGCAGACGATCGAGGCGCTACGGGCGTTCGAGCCGCAACTGTCGATCGATCATTTTCCTGAATTGCACGCCTGGCTGCGCCGGGGTGCCGATTAAAGTCTGTTGGGGATGCATGTATGACCGATGAATGGAAGGCACCGGCCAAGGCAAGCGCTGATAACGGTGACGACAAGAGTTGGAAGCTGCTGGAGAAGACCCTGTTGGCCGGGGTACAGGAGCAGCGCCGCGCTCGCCGTTGGGGGATCTTCTTCAAATCGCTGACTTTTATTTACCTGTTTGTTGCGTTGTCGCTGTTCATTCAGGCGATCGAGATGAAGAAAAGCCCGGGCGGCGGTTCGGCCTACACCGCGGTGATCGATATCGAGGGCATGATTGCCGATAAGGAGTCCGCCAGCGCGGATAACATCATCGGCAGTCTGCGGGCGGCGTTCGAGGATTCGAAGGTCAAGGGTGTGGTGCTGCGTATCAACAGTCCGGGTGGCAGTCCCGTGCAGGCGGGCTATGTCTACGATGAGATCGTCCGTTTGCGTGCGGCGCATCCGGATATCAAGGTTTATGCGGTAATTTCCGATCTTGGTGCCTCTGGTGCCTATTACATTGCCAGTGCAGCAGATCAGATCTATGCCGACAAGGCCAGTCTGGTGGGGTCCATTGGTGTGACCGCGGCCGGTTATGGTTTCGTCGAGACGCTGGACAAGCTGGGTATCGAGCGCAGGGTGTACACCGCCGGCGAGCACAAATCGTTCCTTGATCCATTCCAGCCGCAAAAGCCCGAGGAAACTGCGTTCTGGCAGGGTGTGCTGGACACCACCCATAAACAATTCATTGCCAGCGTCAAGAAAGGGCGGGGTGAGCGACTCAAGGACAAGGAACATCCTGAGTTGTTCTCCGGCCTGGTCTGGTCCGGAGAGCAGGCTCTGTCGTTGGGTTTGATCGATGGGTTGGGCAGTGCCAGTTCGGTGGCGCGGGATGTGATTGGCCAGAAGGAATTGGTGGATTTCACCATCGAAGAGTCGCCGATCGACCGCTTCTCGAAGAAGCTGGGCGCGAGTATCGCCGAGCATCTGGCAATGTGGATGGGCTTCCAGGGGCCTGCGCTGCGCTGAGCCCTTGTGAGAGGCTCCTGTGAGGAGTCCCAGCGGGAGGGCGGTGTGTGCAATCGCCCTGCTCAGGGTATCTGCACGCCCTCGGCCAGCAACATATCCACAAGACGAATCAGCGGCAGGCCGATCAGGCTGGTGGCGTCCGGGCCATGGGTGCTTTCGAACAGGCTGACCCCCAGGCTTTCGGCCTTGAAGCTTCCAGCACAGTCATAGGGCTGTTCGATCCGCAGATAGCGTTCGACGCGTTCCGGGTCCAGCGTGCGCATGTTGACGGTAAACGGTACGCAATCGACCTGGCAACTGCCGGTCTGGCTGTTGAGCAGTGCCAGGCCGGTCAGGAATGTAACCTGAGTGCCGCTGGCAGCCAGCAGTTGTTCGCGAGCCTTCTCGAAGGTGTGGGGCTTGCCCAGTATGCGTTCGCCGAGTATTGCGACCTGGTCCGATCCGATGATCAGGTGGGCTGGATGACTGTCCGCCAGTGCCAGGGCTTTTTCCCGGGCCAGGCGTTTCACCAGCTCCACGGCGGGTTCGCCTGGGCGTTGGCTTTCGTCGATATCCGGCGAGCGGCAGACGAATGGTAGTCCCAGGCGGTCGAGCAATTCCCGGCGATAGGCCGAGCTGGAGGCAAGTAATAAAGGCAGCATGGACATCTCCAAAGGGCAGGGGCGAATTCTAGCGAGGCGCACCAGTGACGGACAGGGCTGAATTTCCTTTGACATGGCCGGGTGCATCCCTATAATGCTGCGCCTATGTTGAATGACCCGATTCCACCTCACGTTGACCCGCGCAAATTGGCTGACCGTGGCACCACCCTTCAAGGTGAACTGCCGCTGGCCGATTTGAAGAGACTCTGCGACCCGCTTTCCGACGATATCGGAACGGTCCAGGCCAAATTCGTTTTTGAACGAGATGAACGTAAATCTGTGGTGATCCACAGCTTTATCGACACTGAAGTCAAAATGGTTTGCCAGCGTTGTCTTGAGCTGGTCACCCTGCCGATCCACAGCGAGTGCAGTTACGCCGTGGTGAAGGAGGGTGCGAATACCCAGTCGTTGCCGAAAGGCTATGACGTGCTGGAACTGGGCGAAGATCCTTTGGATCTGCAGGCGCTGATCGAGGATGAGCTGTTGCTCGCCTTGCCCATTGTGCCTGCTCATCATCCGGAAGAATGCCAGCAGCCGGCGGGAGCAGATGAACCCGAGCCGAGCGAGGACGAGGTAACGCGGTCCAACCCGTTCAGTGTATTGGCGCAGTTAAAGCGTGACCCAAACGTTTAGGAGTTAATCAATTATGGCTGTTCAGCAGAACAAAAAATCCCGCTCTGCCCGTGACATGCGCCGTTCGCACGACGCTCTCGAGGCTAGCACTCTGTCTGTAGAAAAAACCACCGGTGAAGTTCACCTGCGTCACCACGTATCGCCAGAAGGCGTATACCGTGGTCGCAAAGTGATCGACAAGGGCGCTGACGAGTAATCCTTGTCCGCTCAAGTCATCGCGATTGACGCAATGGGCGGGGACTTCGGTCCCCGCAGCATTGTTCAGGCCAGTCTCGCTTGCCTGAATGCTACGCCCTCGCTGCACCTGACCCTTGTCGGTCAACCCTCCCTACTTGAAGAAATGCTCAACGGCCAGCCGGCTGTGGATCGCTCGCGCCTGACGATCACTCCTGCGTCTGAAATCATTGCCATGGACGAAAAACCTGCCCAGGTACTGCGGGGCAAGCCCGACGCATCGATGCGAGTGGCTCTGGAGTTGCTGCGCGATGGCAAGGTTCAGGCCTGTGTCAGTGCCGGAAATACAGGTGCCTTGATGGCGCTGTCGCGTTACGTGCTCAAGACGCTTCCGGGGATCGACAGGCCGGCAATGGTTGCGGCAATACCGACCCGGCGCGGTTTCTGTCAGTTACTCGATTTGGGGGCCAATGTCGATTGCAGTGCCGAGCATCTGCTGCAATTCGCGGTGATGGGCTCGGTGGCCGCTGAAACGCTGGGTATCGTACGTCCCCGCGTAGCACTGTTGAACATCGGTACCGAAGACATCAAGGGCAACCAGCAGGTCAAGTTGGCCGCCACCCTGTTGCAGGGTGCGCGTGGGATCAACTACATCGGTTTTGTGGAGGGCGACGGCTTGTACCGGGGCGAGGCGGATGTGGTGGTGTGCGACGGCTTCGTTGGCAACATCCTGCTCAAGTCCAGCGAGGGGCTGGCGGTCATGATCAGCGAGCGCATCGAGACCTTGTTCCGGCAAAGCCTGGCCTCCCGGCTGGTGGGTGCCCTGGCGCTGCCCCTGATGCGACGCCTGCAGGCTGATCTGGCGCCGGCTCGGCATAACGGTGCAAGTTTCCTCGGGTTGCAGGGCATCGTGATCAAGAGTCACGGGTCCGCCGGGGTGCAGGGTTTTCAAAGTGCCATCAATCGCGCGGTGATCGAAATACAGGAAAACCTGCCCGAGCGTCTTCATGGTCGCCTCGAAGATTTGTTACCTTAGGCGTTTTCGTCCGACAATGCTTAAATGTGACCGGTCGGTTCAACCCGCCATCCAATTGTCAGTTTCCTAGCGCCCCCAGGGGCGTCAATTTTTGACGACAAGATCATTAGGGGCTTTGTTTTCATGTCTGCTTCCCTCGCATTCGTCTTTCCAGGACAGGGTTCGCAGTCCCTCGGCATGCTGGCCGAACTGGGCGCGCAATACCCGCTGGTCCTCGAAACATTCAAAGAAGCGTCCGATGCACTCGGCTATGACTTGTGGGCACTGACCCAGCAGGGGCCCGAAGAGCTGCTCAATCAAACCGACAAGACCCAGCCGGCCATCCTGACGGCCTCGATCGCGCTCTGGCGCCTGTGGCTGGCTGAAGGCGGTGCGCGCCCTGCGTTCGTTGCGGGCCATAGCCTGGGTGAGTACAGCGCCCTCGTGGCAGCCGGCAGCCTGAGTCTCGGCGACGCGGTAAAGCTGGTGGAGCGTCGTGGTCAATTGATGCAGGAAGCCGTGCCGGCCGGGCAGGGCGGCATGGCTGCGATTCTCGGTCTGGAAGACGCCGATGTGCTGGCGGCCTGTGCCGAAGCGGCGCAAGGCGATGTGGTCAGCGCGGTGAACTTCAATTCGCCAGGTCAGGTGGTGATCGCCGGGGCCAAGGCGGCCGTCGATCGTGCCATCGAGGGCTGCAAGGCACGTGGGGCCAAGCGTGCCATGCCGCTGCCGGTCAGCGTGCCCTCGCATTGTGAGCTGATGCGCCCTGCAGCCGAGCGCTTCGCCGAGTCCATTGCCGCCATCGATTGGCAAGCTCCGCAGATTCCCGTGGTACAGAACGTCAGCGCCGATGTAGCGCCTGACCTCGAAAGCCTCAAGCGCGATTTGCTGGAACAACTCTACAAGCCGGTTCGCTGGGTCGAAACGGTGCAGACCCTGGCGGCCAAGGGCGCGACCGAACTGGTCGAGTGCGGCCCGGGCAAGGTGCTGGCCGGTCTGAACAAACGCTGCGCCGAAGGCGTGTCGACATCCAACCTCAATACCCCAGACGCTTTCGCTGCCGCCCGTGCAGCGCAGGCCTGAACAGGAGAAACTTGCATGAGTCTGCAAGGTAAAGTTGCACTGGTGACCGGTGCAAGTCGCGGCATAGGCCAAGCCATTGCCCTGGAACTGGGTCGCCAAGGCGCCATCGTCGTTGGCACCGCGACTTCCGCTTCGGGCGCCGAGCGTATCGCCGCAACCCTGAAGGAAAACGATATTCAAGGCACGGGTCTTGAGCTGAACGTCACCAGCGATGAATCCGTCACGACGGTACTGGCAGCTATCCAGGAGCAGTTCGGTGTCCCGGCGATCCTGGTCAATAACGCCGGTATCACTCGTGATAACCTGATGATGCGCATGAAAGATGACGAATGGTTCGATGTGATCGATACCAACCTGAACAGTCTGTACCGGCTGTCCAAGGGTGTTCTGCGTGGCATGACCAAAGCCCGCTGGGGTCGTATTATCAATATCGGCTCGGTTGTAGGTGCCATGGGCAACGCAGGCCAAGTAAACTATGCTTCGGCCAAGGCCGGTCTGGAAGGTTTCAGCCGTGCGCTGGCGCGCGAAGTGGGCTCACGGTCGATTACGGTAAACTCGGTAGCCCCGGGTTTCATCGATACCGACATGACCCGCGAATTGCCGGAAGCGCAGCGTGAAGCCTTGTTGACACAAATTCCGCTGGGGCGTCTGGGGCAGGCTGAAGAAATCGCATCCGTGGTGGCTTTTCTTGCATCCGACGCTGCGGCATACGTCACAGGGGCTACAATCCCGGTGAACGGCGGGATGTACATGAGTTAAATGTGACGGATTGCTTCAAAAAAATGTCATACGAGCTGTCTAAAATCCGTTATAAAGCTGCAACTTATTTATAGGCGGCGGGCCGTCAGGGTTCGAGGGGCAAGCTTTCGGTTGAAAAACCGAAAAGTCTTTCTATACACTTACCCACCGGCCAGCTGCCTGAATTTGTCCATTAGGAGTGAAAACAAGGTATGAGCACCATCGAAGAGCGCGTCAAGAAAATCGTTGCCGAGCAACTGGGCGTCAAGGAAGAAGAAGTCATCAACACTGCTTCCTTCGTTGAAGACCTGGGTGCCGACTCCCTTGACACCGTTGAGCTGGTGATGGCTCTGGAAGAGGAATTCGAGACCGAGATTCCTGACGAAGAAGCTGAGAAGATCACTACTGTACAAGCTGCCATCGACTACGTTACTGCCCACCAGGCGTAATCGTTTTTAGTCGTCGCTAGCTGTCATGGAAAAACCGCACTGCCGTTACGGCGTGCGGTTTTTTCTTTAGGCCTGATGCAAAGTCGTCATTAGAAAAAGGAGAGTGCTGTGTCGCGTAGACGCGTCGTAGTCACCGGTATGGGTATGTTGTCGCCACTGGGCACGGATGTGCCGAGCAGCTGGCAGGGCATTCTGGCTGGCCGTAGTGGCATTGGTCTGATCGAACACACCGACCTTTCTGCCTATTCCACCCGTTTTGGCGGCTCGGTAAAGGGTTTTAATGTCGAGGAATACCTGTCGGTCAAGGAAGCCCGCAAACTTGACCTGTTCATTCAATACGGTCTGGCGGCCGGGTTCCAGGCGGTGCGTAACGCTGGCCTGGAAGTCACCGATGCCAACCGTGAACGTATTGGCGTCGCCATGGGGTCGGGTATTGGCGGTTTGACCAATATCGAAGAAACCAGCCGTACATTGCACGATTCGGGGCCGCGGCGGATATCTCCGTTCTTCGTGCCGGGCTCGATTATCAACATGATCTCCGGTTTCCTGTCCATCCATCTGGGTGTGCAAGGGCCCAACTACGCCATTGCCACGGCCTGTACCACGGGTACCCACTGTATCGGCATGGCTGCCCGCAACATCATGTACGACGAAGCTGATGTCATGATCGCCGGCGGTGCCGAGATGGCGGCGTGTGGCCTGGGCATGGGGGGCTTTGGTGCGTCCCGTGCGCTGTCGACCCGCAACGACGAGCCGACCCGCGCCAGCCGTCCATGGGACAAGGGCCGTGATGGCTTCGTGCTCTCCGACGGTTCCGGCGCATTGGTGCTCGAAGAGCTGGAGCATGCCAAGGCGCGTGGTGCCACGATCTACGCCGAACTCATCGGCTTCGGTACCAGTGGCGACGCTTACCACATGACATCGCCTCCGGCCGACGGCGCCGGTGCGGCCCGTTGTATTGCCAATGCCCTGCGGGACGCGAAGGTCAACGCCGAGCAGGTCCAATACATCAATGCCCACGGGACCTCGACCCCGGCCGGTGACCTGGCCGAAGCCCAGGCGATCAAGACTGTGTTCGGTGAGCACGCCTACAAGCTGGCTGTCAGCTCGACGAAGTCCATGACCGGCCATCTGTTGGGAGCTGCAGGTGCGGTGGAGGCGATCTTCAGCGTACTGGCGATCAACAGCCAGGTCGCGCCGCCGACCATCAACCTCGACGAGCCGGACGAAGGCTGCGACCTGGACTTCGTACCGCATACCGCCCGTGGCATGGACATCGATGTGGTGATATCCAATTCCTTCGGCTTCGGCGGGACCAACGGCTCGCTGGTGTTCCGCCGGTTCGCGGGTTGATGGATAGCTGGGTCGACGGTCAGCCGGCCGACGTTCTGTCGCTGAGGGATCGCGGCCTGGCTTATGGCGATGGGTTGTTTGAAACCATCGCCGTACGCGACGGCGTACCCGTGCTGCTGGAGCGCCATCTGCAACGCCTGGGGCTTGGGTGCCAGCGGTTGGGGCTCGATGTCGACAAGGTTGCATTGAGCGCCGAGTTGCAGGCCTACGCGCAGCAGCTGGGGCAAGGTGTGATGAAGCTGATCGTGACCCGGGGCGATAGCCAGCGCGGTTATGCCGCTACCCCTTCGGCCTCGACCCGGCGCATCCTGCAAGGCAGCCCCCCGGCCGCTTACCCCTCCACGCATGCCGAGCAGGGTGTTTCCCTGTTTCCCTGTGCCACGCGCTTGGCCGAGCAGCCTTTGCTTGCCGGCCTCAAGCACCTCAACCGCCTCGAACAAGTGATGGCCCGCGCTGAATGGGGCGGTCCGGAACATGCCGAAGGGCTGATGCTGGATACTTCCGGGCGCGTGATCGAAGGCGTGTTCAGCAACCTGTTCCTGGTGTGCAATGGCGTTTTGATTACGCCCGACCTGAGTCGCTGCGGCGTGGCCGGGGTAATGCGCGCTGAATTGTTGTTTCAGGCCCAATCCCAAGGCATCGCTACGCAGATCACCGATGTTGATCTCGAGCAGTTGTACCGGGCGGATGAGGTTTTTGTCTGTAACAGCGTATATGGCGTGTGGCCGGTACGCGCATGCGGTTCGGCGCGCTGGTCGACCGGGCCGCTCACCCGTAAACTGCAGACCCTTGCCCGCGCGTTATTGGATGTTTGATTCGTGAGACGTAAATTCTTGCTGCTGCTGGAGACCGGACTGGTTCTGGCAGGGCTGTTGTGGGGCGCCTCTGCCTGGAAGATCCATTCGGCGCTGCAGCAGCCGCTGAACATTACCCAGGAAGAACTGCTGGATATTCCCAGTGGAACCACTCCGACCGCCACCCTCAAGCGCCTCGAGGCCGAAGGCCTGATCAGGGACGCGTTCTGGCTCAGAGTATATTGGCGCTTCAATCTTGCCGGTCAGCCCTTGCATGCTGGCGAATACCGGATGGTCCCCGGCATGACGATGGACGGTCTGATCGCCGTGTGGAAGCGCGGCGAAGTGGTGCAGTACAGCGTGACGCTGGTGGAAGGCTGGAATTTCCGCCAGGTTCGTGCAGCGCTGGCCAAGGATGAAAAGCTCCAGCAGACCCTGACCGGCCTGAGCGACAGCGAGGTCATGGATCGTCTTGGCCATACCGGGGTGTTTCCCGAAGGGCGTTTTTTCCCCGACACCTATCGTTTCGTGCGCGGGACTTCTGACGCCGACCTGCTGAATCAAGCCTATGGTCGGCTGGAAGAAGTGCTTGCCAGGGAGTGGGCCGAACGCTCTGCCGATGTGCCTTACACCCAGCCTTATCAGGCGTTGATCATGGCGTCGCTGGTGGAAAAGGAAACCGGCGTGCCACAGGAGCGCGGCCAGATTGCCGGTGTGTTTGTGCGTCGACTGCGCATGGGCATGTTGCTGCAGACCGACCCTACGGTGATCTATGGTCTGGGCGAACGCTATACCGGCAAGCTCACCCGTGCGCATTTGAAAGAAGAGAACCCATACAACACGTATATGGTTCCTGGCTTGCCCCCGACGCCGATTGCGATGGTGGGGCGCGAAGCGATTCATGCCGCGTTGAATCCGGCACCGGGAAGCAGCCTTTACTTCGTTGCTCGCGGCGATGGCAGCCATGTGTTCTCCGACACCCTGGAGGCGCATAACAACGCGGTGCGCGAGTATCAGCTCAAGCGTCGCGCCGACTATCGCTCCAGCCCGGCGCCGGCTACGCTGGACGAGACTGCACCTGTCCCCGCCGCATCGCCCGACACGGCGCCTGAAGCCGTGCCCCAGGTACCTGCGCAGCAGCCGGCCCCCGAGCCGAATGCCAGCGAGCCACCGAGCCCGCAATGACTCTGATTAAGGATTGCCCGTGACTGGCTTGTTTATAACGCTGGAAGGCCCGGAAGGCGCCGGCAAGAGCACTAACCGCGAATACCTGGCCGAACGTCTGCAGGCGGCGGGCATCGAGGTCGTCTTGACACGCGAGCCCGGTGGTACGCCGCTGGCGGAGCGGATTCGCGAGGTACTGTTGACCCCAGCGGACGAAATCATGAACCCGGACACCGAGCTGCTACTGGTGTTCGCTGCCCGGGCACAGCATCTGTCCGAGGTGATTCGTCCGGCACTGGCTCGCGGTGCGGTGGTGCTCTGCGATCGCTTCACCGATTCGACCTATGCCTATCAGGGCGGCGGTCGTGGATTATCCCTGGAGCGCATCGCGACACTGGAAAGTTTCGTCCAGCGCGAGCTGAGACCGGACCTGACGCTGGTGTTCGATCTGCCGGTGGAGATCGGCCTGGCCCGCGCCAGTGCTCGCGGCCGGTTGGACCGTTTCGAGCTGGAAGGCGAGGCGTTCTTCAATGCCGTACGCAACGCCTTCCTGAGCCGCGCCAAGGCCGATCCATCACGTTACCTGCTGATCGATGCGGCGCAACCGCTGACCCGGGTCCAGCAGTCGCTGGATGATCTGTTGCCAGGTCTGCTGGAGCGTGTCCGTGGCTGAAGCCTACCCCTGGCAGGACGCTCTATGGCAGCAATTGGCCGGCCGTGCCCAGCATGCTCATGCCTACCTGCTGCATGGCCCGGCCGGTATCGGCAAGCGGGCGCTGGCGGAGCGTTTGATGGCCAGCCTGTTGTGCCAGCACCCCGAGGCTTCGGAGGCATGCGGTGAATGCAAATCCTGCCTGTTACTCAAGGCTGGTAGCCATCCCGACAATTATGTCCTGGAGCCAGAAGAAGCGGACAAGGCGATCAAGGTCGACCAGGTCCGCGATCTGGTCAGTTTCGTGGTCCAGACCGCGCAACTGGGCGGGCGCAAGGTAGTGCTGATCGAACCGGTCGAATCGATGAACATCAATGCGGCCAACGCTTTGCTCAAGAGCCTTGAAGAGCCGTCGGGCGATACCGTGCTGTTGCTGATCAGCCACCAGCCGAGTCGCTTACTGCCGACCATCAAGAGCCGTTGCGTGCAGCAGGCCTGTCCGTTGCCGAGCGAGGCGGTGAGCATGCAATGGCTGGCTCAGGCCCTGCCTGAAAGCACCGAGGATGAGCGGGTCGAGTTGCTGACCCTGGCTGCCGGCTCGCCCCTGGCCGCTGTCAGCCTTCAGGCCCAGGGTATACGTGAACAGCGGGCCCTGGTGGTGGACGGGGTGAAAAAGCTCCTCAAGCAGCAGCAATCTCCCACGCAATTGGCCGAGGGCTGGAACGCCGTACCGCTGCTGTTGCTGTTCGATTGGTTCTGCGATTGGTCGAACCTGATCCTGCGCTACCAGCTCACAGAGGATCAGTCCGGCCTGGGGCTAGCGGACATGCGCAAGGTGATTCAGTACCTGGCACAAAAGAGCAGCCGGGACAAAATCTTGAACATTCAGGACTGGATACTTGCCCAACGTCAGAAGGTGCTGAGCAAAGCGAATCTCAACCGAGTACTTTTGCTGGAAGCCTTGTTGGTGCAATGGGCGAGTCTGCCGGATCGAAACTGACAGGCTTCGGCTGGAGGAACCCGGTGAGAATGCTCCTGGGCTTTGTACGAAAAGTCTAGACTCAGCTCAATCGAAGCGGAGATCAGCATGAACGAACCTGTCAGTCCCGGTCCACGCAACGGCATCCTGTCCCTGGCCATCAAGGACAAATCGGTGCTTTATGCCGCCTACATGCCTTTTATCAAGAATGGCGGCCTGTTCATTCCCACCAACAAGCATTATCGCCTGGGCGATGAAGTGTTCATGCTGTTGAGCCTGATGGATGAGCCTGAGAAAATCCCGGTCGCCGGCAAGGTGATCTGGCTCACGCCCAAGGGAGCCCAGGGCAATCGAGCCGCCGGCGTTGGCGTGCAGTTCAACGAGGGCGACAACTCTGCCCGCAACCAAATCGAAACCCACCTGGCCGGAACCCTGAAATCCGACCGTCCTACCCATACGATGTAGCCTGACGCCTTATGCTTGTAGATTCCCATTGCCACCTTGACCGCCTCGACCTCACCGCCCACGCCGGCTCCCTCGATGCTGCGCTGGACGCGGCTCGTCAGCGCGGCGTCGGGCACTTTCTGTGTATAGGCGTCAGTGCCGACAATGCCGCTGACGTCAAGGTCCTGGCCGAGCGTTATGAGGATGTCGATTGTTCGGTGGGTGTCCATCCCCTGGACGTCCAGTCCGACGCCGCGCCGGCACTGGATTGGCTGTTGCAGGAGCTCGATCATCCACGGGTGGTCGCCATTGGCGAAACCGGCCTCGACTATCACTACGAGCCGGAGGCCGCCGAGGTCCAGCAAGCGTCGTTCCGGCTGCATCTGGAGGCTGCGCGCCAGACCGGAAAACCGGTGATTATCCATACCCGAGGCGCCCGGGCCGACACCCTGGACTTGTTGCGCGATGCCGCACTTCCACAGGCTGGCGTGCTGCACTGCTTCACCGAAGATTGGGAAATGGCCAAGGCCGCGCTGGACATGGGTTATTACATCTCCCTGTCCGGTATTGTCACGTTCCGCAACGCCGATGCCTTGCGTGATGTGGCCAGCAAAGTGCCGGCCGACCGCCTGCTGGTGGAAACCGATTCTCCGTACCTGGCGCCGATCCCGTATCGCGGTAAACCGAACCTGCCGCAGTACGTCCGGGAAGTGGCGGAGTTCCTGGCAATGTTGCGCGGCGAGTCCTACGAGCGGTTCGCCGAGCAGACGACGGAAAACTTCAGGCGTCTGTTCCCGTTGGCTCATGTACGTTCGGTACGGGCTTGAACGACAAGCAAAAAAAACCCGGGTTCTGGGGGGTGAATCCGGGTTAAGACCATTAGGAGTAAAACAAAGGCACGCGGTCCTTTGGTACCTTTATCGGCGCGTCACTTGGGGGAGATGTCGCGCCGACAGTTCAAGTATTGATCAGTATGCGGACGCGTCCAGTTTGGCCCGGGTGGTTTTTAAACAAATTTGGAATACGCTCGCTTCGGATAAGTTCTCATGTCGCCAATGTTTGCCTGCACGACATGCTGGGGCAGGGCATGGGGGAGCCAGATTCGTACGATTTTGTGAAGAACTGTGGCCGGGAACGGATGATCCGTGCATTTTTACGTAAGTTAGGCATAATACCCGGCTTCGAATTTTGACCTGTCAGACCTTTTTCTTATGCACAAAGAACCTCGTAAGGTCCGTGAGTTTCGTCGCCGCGAGCAGGAAATTCTCGACACCGCGCTCAAGTTGTTCCTCGATCAGGGTGAAGACAGCGTCACCGTCGAGATGATTGCGGATGCCGTGGGTATCGGCAAAGGCACGATTTATAAACACTTCAAGTCCAAGGCAGAGATCTATCTGCGCCTGATGCTCGACTATGAGCGCGATTTGAACGAGCTGCTGCATTCGGCGGATGTGGACAAGGACAAGGAAGCCCTGTCCCGGGCGTACTTCGAGTTCCGCATGCGCGATCCGCAGCGCTACCGTTTGTTTGACCGCCTGGAAGAAAAGGTCGTCAAGGGTAACCAGGTGCCGGAAATGGTCGAGGAGCTGCACAAGATCCGTGCCTCGAACTTCGATCGCCTGACCTTGCTGATCAAGGGGCGGATCAGCGAAGGCAAGCTCGAGGATGTGCCGCCTTATTTCCACTATTGCGCTGCCTGGGCATTGGTGCACGGTGCGGTGGCGTTGTACCACTCGCCATTCTGGAGCAACGTGCTGGAGGATCAGGAAGGCTTCTTCCAGTTCCTGATGGACATCGGCGTACGCATGGGCAACAAGCGCAAGCGCGATACCGACGCCCCGAGCCACTGACATTCACCTGTCTGATAGCGCCATGTCTGCTTACATGGCGCAGTGCCCCAGTAATATACTCAGGCATGGGACTTGCTAAAACTTGAATTCTAGGTCAAGTTTCGGCTCGTCCGATTCTTCTTCCGCCGGAGTGATCCATGATCGTTGATCGTCAGGGCAGGCGTTTTCGCAATTTGCGGGTCAGCCTGACTTCCGCCTGCAACTACGCCTGTACCTATTGCGTACCCGACGGTAAGCGACTGGTGGCTGCGCAGGATGAACTGTCGGCCGAAGCGATGGCTCGGGGCGTGGCTTACCTGATCGAAGCTGCCGGCATCGAGCGGCTACGCATCACCGGGGGTGAGCCGCTGGTCAGTCCCAAGCTGGAGCACTTCATGACGGCAGTGGGGCAGATGGGGCTGGAGGACATCAGCCTGACCACCAACGGCCAACTGTTGGCGAAGAAACTGCCGCTGCTGGTGCAAGCCGGTATCCGTCGCCTCAACGTTTCCCTCGATACCCTGGACCCCGCGGCATTTCGCGGTATCGCTCGTGGCGGTGACCTCGCGACGGTGCTCGACGGCATGCAACAGGCTCGCGCGGCGGGGATGAAGATCAAGGTGAATATGGTGCCGCTGCGCGGGCAGAACCTGGACCAGGTGATGCCGCTGCTCGATTACTGCCTTGAGCGGGGTTATGAGCTGCGCTTCATCGAGTTGATGCGCATGGGCCACCTGGCCAGCGACTCCAATGGTTTTCTGCAGCAGTTCGTCAGTCTTCAACAGTTGTTGAGCCTGATTGGCGACCGGTACGAGTATCTGCAAGCCAACGCGCCGGTGGATGCCACGGCGGTGCGTTATGAAATACCGGGAATGGGGTATTTCGGAGTGATTGCCAACGAGAGCGTTCCGTTCTGCCGCACCTGTTCACGGCTGCGGTTGTCGTCTACGGGCTGGTTGCATGGTTGCTTGTCGTCGAGCAATCGCCACTACATTGGCGATCTGCTGGACAAGCCTCGCCATCAGGCATTGCCGGCCATCCAGCGGCTGCTGGTCAAGGCTCTGGGAGACAAGCAGGAAGTGGCGTTCTCCGGTGGAGCGACCATCATGAAGATCATCGGCGGCTGATACTTCCCTGTGGCGAGGGGATAAATCCCCTCGCCACAGACATTTAACCAACCCCTCATACATCGAGCTGGCGCAAAAGCTGCATTCAACGGCCATTCGCCGGTTTTCCGACACCGGTTTCTGGAGGGTAGGATGCGTAGCCTGGTTTTGCTGCTGGCCGTCATGGCGCTTGGTGGCTGCATGAATGTCAGCGACATGGGGGAGGGCGTGCGTTATCACATGAGCGACGCCGGTCTGCTGGATCACAGCGACAGCCGTCGTGTGAATAACCTGCGTATCCAGCCCGATTCGTTCATCTACATTGCCCAGGGCGCCTTCGCTCCGCCGGGCAGTGCCTATCCACGTCCCAATGTCGTGGCCGAAGAAGCCTTCAATGGTTTCATCGAGTATTTCCCCATGGTCCGTCGTGCCCGAGTGCCCGAAGGACTTGACCAGGCCATGGGCGAAGCCCGTGCCGCCGGTGCGCATTACCTGCTGTACACCCGGTTCGCCAAGGCTGACAACCGTATTGGCAATACGGATGAATGGCTCGATGAAGAGGCGGTAGATCGTCTGGGCGTCGACACCAGCGTGATTCAGATCATGTTGATCGAGACCAGCACCCAGTATTTGATCGATACTGCACGTATCAAGAGTCGCGGCGGTTTGCTGACGCTGCACGACAAACAGCCACAAGACCTCATCGCCACGCCCTTGCGTGAATATGCCCGCAGCCTGTTGGGGATGAGCGACGAGTAAACATAAGGAATCACCATGAGCGGACCGCAAAAAGCCAATGACCTGTTGGGGCAGATCCCCAAGACCAAAGGCCTGCCGCCGGTCCACTTGTGGAACCCCGACTTCTGCGGCGACATCGACATGCGCATCGCCCGCGATGGCACCTGGTATTACCTGGGCACGCCTATCGGGCGCAAGCCGATGGTCAAGCTGTTCTCCACCATCATCCGCCGCGACGGCGATGATTACTTTCTGATTACCCCTGTGGAAAAAGTCGGCATCCGGGTCGACGATGCGCCGTTCGTAGCTGTGACCCTCGAAGTCGAAGGCGAGGGAGCGGGACAGGTATTGCGCTTCACGACCAACGTCGATGAAACCACCGAGGCCGGTCCCGAGCATCCGCTGCGAGTGGTGATCGATCCGCAGACCCAGGAACCCGCGCCCTATGTGCATGTGCGCAGTAACCTCGAAGCGTTGATTCATCGCAATGTGTTCTACCAGTTGGTGGAGCTGGCGGTGAGTCATGAGATCGAGGGGCAGAGATGGTTGGGCGTGTGGAGTGGTGGGGTGTTCTTCCCGATCGGCCTGGAGCCCTGATTTCCCTGTGGGAGCGAGCCTGCTCGCGATTGCGGTCTGCCAGCCAAAACCTACATGGACTGAGCCACCGCTATCGCGGGCAAGCCCGCTCCCACAGTGCTCGTGCAAAAATTCGCATTGACACCCAATCATATGATGATTAGCGTGAGCCACCCATAAAGAGTGTCCGCGGGGTTTCCATGTCCAGCAGTTTTCATGCATCGACCGTCGATTGGCTGGGTGGCTGGATCGCCGCCGGCCAGGTCAAGCCTGGGCAGACCATCAAGGTCGAGGCGGACCTGGGGGAACAACTGGGGGTCAGCCGCACGGTCATCCGCGAGGCGATCAAGACTCTGGTGGCCAAGGGCATGCTGGAAGTCGGGCCAAAAGTCGGTACGCGGGTCTTGCCGGTGCGACGCTGGAATCTGTTCGATCCACAGGTCGTCGGTTGGCTATCGCGCAGCGGGCTGCCGGAGAACTTTGTCGACGACCTGCTCGACTTGCGTCGCACCATCGAGCCCATGGCGGTGCGTTGGGCCTGCGAGCGGGCGACCGCCGAACAGATAGAGGCAATCCGTCTGGCCTATCATGCGCTGGAGCGGGCCGTGGACAGCGACGCCGACTACAACCGCGCCGACCAGTATTTCCACGAGTGCATCCTTGCCGCCAGCCACAATCAATTCATCGAGCAAATGGTCCCGGCGTTGGGTGCGTTGCTGGCGGTGTCGTTCGAGGTGTCGGCGGCCGATCCGGATGAACTGCGCCGCACTTTACCCATTCACAAGGATATCGCCGACGCCATCGCCGCCCGTGACGCTGCGCGGGGTGTCTGGGCCTGCATGACCTTGATCGATAACGCTGACCTGGCTATCAAGCGCTTTTACCCTGACTTGATGGCCGGTCGTACAGACACTACCGGGCAAGCCGGAAACAGGAGGATTCAATGATGTGGACGGCTGTGACGGAACACCGGGCGAAACTGGGCGAGGGGCCGTTCTGGGATGAGGCGACCCAGGCGTTGTATTGGGTTGACATCGCGGGCAAGCAGGCGCTGCGGTTGATCGGCGCCAACGTGGATATCTGGCAGATGCCCGAGCACGTCTCCGCGTTCATCCCGACGCAAAGCGGCGATGCCCTGGTGACGCTGAGCAGTGGCGTTTACCGGTTGGACCTGGAATCGCCGGGCCTGGAGCCCCGGTTAACGTTGCTGTGCATGGCCGACCCCCAGCCTGGCAATCGGGCCAACGAAGCCCGTTGTGATGCGTTGGGCCGGCTCTGGCTCGGCACCATGCAGAACAACATTGGCGAAAATGGCGAAGACCTGCCCATCGAGCGGCGCTCGGGTGGCCTGTTTCGCGTGGGTGGCGATGGCCGGGTCATGCCATTACTGCGCGGACTTGGCATCCCCAACACGCTGTTATGGTCCCCCGACGGGACCACGGTGTATTTCGGTGAAAGCCTCGACGGCACGTTGTACCGGCACTTCATTCATCCCGATGGCAACCTGGCGCCAGCCGAGGTCTGGTTCGGCCCTCACTCGCGCGGTGGCCCGGATGGTTCGGCAATGGACGCCCGGGGGTATATCTGGAATGCCCGCTGGGATGGCAGCTGCCTGCTGCGGTTGAGTCCGGATGGCCATGTCGACCGGGTCATCGAGCTGCCAGTCAGTCGCCCCACCAGTTGTGTGTTCGGTGGCGAGGATCTCAAGACGTTGTACATCACCAGCGCGGCGAGCCCGCTGGGACATCCCTTGGACGGTGCGGTGCTGTCCATGCGGGTTGATATCCCGGGCGTAGCCTGCACACGGTTTGCGGGTTAAATCCCAAAATATGGGATGTAAATATATATATTGAGATTGTTTGGCGGACGGGTTTATAGTCGGTCCCATCAGCGATACGCACTTACAAAAAAAACAAAGCAGGTGAAGTTTCCATGGCTGAACCCCTTTCCTTGCCGCCGGTGCCCGAGCCACCGAAGGGCGAGCGACTGAAGAACAAGGTCGTGCTGCTGACGGGCGCCGCCCAAGGCATTGGCGAGGCGATCGTCGCTGCGTTCGCCTCGCAGCAGGCTCGGCTGGTGATCAGCGATATCCAGGCTGAAAAAGTCGAGGAGGTCGCCGCGCATTGGCGTGAGCGCGGCGCCGACGTGCAGGCATTGAAAGTCGATGTATCGAACCAGCAGGACCTGCACGCCATGGCCCGTCGCGCCGTGGAGCTGCATGGCCGCATTGATGTGCTGGTGAACTGCGCCGGGGTCAATGTGTTCCGTGACCCGCTGCAAATGACCGAAGAAGATTGGCGACGCTGCTTCGCCATCGACCTGGACGGCGCCTGGTATGGCTGCAAGGCCGTGTTGCCACAGATGATCGAGCAGGGCGCCGGCAGCATCATCAACATCGCTTCGACCCATTCGTCCCACATCATTCCCGGTTGCTTCCCTTACCCGGTGGCCAAGCACGGCTTGATGGGGCTGACCCGCGCCCTGGGCATCGAATACGCACCCAAGGGCCTGCGCGTGAATGCCATCGCGCCGGGCTATATCGAAACCCAACTGAACATCGATTACTGGAACGGCTTCGCCGACCCTCATGCCGAGCGCCAGCGAGCAATGGACCTGCACCCGCCACGGCGTATCGGCCAGCCGATCGAGGTGGCGATGACGGCCGTGTTCCTGGCCAGCGACGAAGCTCCATTCATCAACGCGTCATGCATCACCCTCGATGGTGGGCGTTCGGTCATGTATCACGACTGAAATGTCCGGGGTCGCAGGCATCAATGTGCCTGTCATCCAATCATCATACGATATGACTATTTGGATCTATGCTGTAGCAACACGACTTGACCGCCCGGCCTGCGCAGTACCACCGATGGTGGAGTAGAAACCGGACGTTTGGCTTTCAATAAAAAAAACAAGGAGTCAGCTATGAATCATCGCCGTGGGATTCGTTCCCTGTGCCGCGCCGCCCTGGCGGTTACCGCGTTCAGCCTCAGCAGCAGTCTGCTGGCGGCTGAGGAAGTGAAAATCGGTTTCCTGGTCAAGCAGGCCGAGGAACCCTGGTTCCAGACTGAATGGGCATTCGCTGAAAAAGCCGGCAAGGATAAGGGCTTCAAAGTCATCAAGATCGCCGTGCCTGACGGCGAGAAGACCCTCTCGGCCATCGACAGTCTTGCCGCCAACGGCGCCAAGGGTTTTGTCATTTGCCCGCCGGACGTGTCTCTGGGCCCGGCCATCATGGCCAAGGCCAAGCTCAACGATTTGAAAGTCATCGCGGTGGACGACCGCTTCGTCGATGCCAGCGGCAAGTTCATGGAGGATGTGCCGTACCTGGGCATGGCCGCATTCGAAGTGGGCCAGAAGCAAGGGGCCGCCATGGCCGCTGAGGCGAAGAAACGCGGTTGGGACTGGAAAGACACCTACGCGGTGATCAACACCTTCAACGAACTGGACACCGGCAAGAAACGCACCGACGGTTCGGTCGACGCCCTCAAGAAAGCCGGCATGCCGGAGGACCACATCCTCTACTCGGCACTCAAGACGCTCGACGTACCGGGCAGCATGGATTCCACCAACTCCGCGTTGGTGAAACTGCCCAGCGCTGCGAAGAACCTGATCATCGGCGGCATGAACGACAACACCGTGCTGGGCGGCGTGCGCGCCACCGAAGCCGCCGGCTTCAAGGCAGCCAACGTGATCGGCATCGGCATCAACGGCACCGACGCCATCGGCGAGTTGAAGAAACCCGAGAGCGGCTTCTTCGGCTCGATGCTGCCTAGTCCGCACATCGAAGGCTACAAGACTGCCGAGATGATGTTCGAGTGGGTTACCACCGGCAAGGAACCGCCAAAGTACACCGCCATGGACGAGGTGACGCTGATCACCCGGGAGAACTTCAAGCAGGAGCTGGAAAAGATCGGTCTGTGGAATTGATGGCCGGTTGATTCAAAAAGCGGTGCCGGTGTCCGTTCTGCGGTCTGCAGGACGGCCACGCAGGCGGCGCCGCTTGATCTCTGTGAGTTCGAGGTGGTTATGCAAGCGCAGACAGCGACACAGCAATACAGCATCGGCGGCAGCTTGCGGTTCAACGGGATCGGCAAATCCTTTCCCGGTGTGCAGGCGCTGGCCAATATCAGTTTCGTCGCCCATCCGGGACAGGTTCATGCCTTGATGGGTGAGAACGGCGCGGGCAAGTCCACGTTGTTGAAGATTCTCGGCGGTGCCTATATCCCGAGCAGCGGCGAGTTGCAGATCGGCGAGCAGACGATGGCCTTCAAATGCACCGCCGACAGCATCGCCAGCGGTGTGGCAGTGATCCACCAGGAATTGCACCTGGTGCCGGAAATGACCGTCGCCGAAAACCTGTTCCTGGGGCATTTGCCGGCTCGTTTCGGCCTGGTCAATCGCGGCGTGCTGCGCCAGCAGGCGTTGGCGCTGCTCAAAGGCCTGGCCGATGAGATCGACCCCCAGGAAAAAGTCGGGCGTCTGTCCCTTGGTCAGCGGCAGTTGGTGGAAATCGCCAAGGCCTTGTCCCGGGGCGCCCACGTTATTGCTTTCGACGAACCCACCAGCAGCCTTTCGGCACGGGAAATCGACCGTCTGATGGCGATCATTGCGCGCCTGCGGGACGAGGGCAAAGTCGTGCTTTACGTCAGCCACCGCATGGAAGAAGTGTTTCGCATCTGCGACGCGGTGACGGTGTTCAAGGATGGCCGCTACGTGCGGACCTTCGAAGACATGGGCGAACTGACCCATGACCAGTTAGTGACATGCATGGTTGGCCGCGATATCGAGGACATCTATGACTACCGCCCCCGCGAGCGCGGCGAGGTCGCGTTGCAGGTGGATCGGTTGCTCGGTCCTGGGCTACGCGAGCCGGTCAGTTTCCAGGTGCACAAAGGCGAGATCCTTGGGCTGTTCGGGCTGGTGGGGGCCGGGCGCACCGAGCTGCTGCGCTTGCTCAGCGGCCTGGAGCGTCAGACCGATGGGCGATTGCTGCTGCAGGGTGAGGAGCTGAAGCTGCGCTCACCTCGGGATGCCATCGCCGCCGGCGTGCTGCTCTGCCCGGAAGATCGCAAGAAGGAAGGCATCATGCCGCTGGCCAGTGTCGGCGAGAACATCAACATCAGCGCCCGCAGCGCCCATTCCACTTTTGGTTGCCTGTTGCGCGGCGACTGGGAACGGGGCAACGCCGACAAACAGATCAAGGCGTTGAAGGTGAAGACCCCGACGGCGGGGCAGAAAATCATGTACCTGTCCGGCGGTAATCAGCAAAAAGCGATCCTCGGTCGCTGGCTGTCGATGCCGATGAAGGTTCTGCTGCTGGACGAGCCGACCCGTGGCATCGACATCGGCGCCAAGGCCGAGATCTATCAGATCATCCACAACCTGGCGGCCGAGGGCATTGCCGTGATCGTGGTGTCCAGCGACCTGATGGAAGTAATGGGCATTTCCGACCGAATCCTGGTGCTCTGCGAAGGGGCCATGCGTGGCGAACTGCCGCGTGACCAGGCCAATGAATCCAACCTGCTGCAACTGGCGCTGCCACGCCAACGCGTTGCCGACGCGGCGAACTGAGAGGTAATCATGACCATTCAAAACAATGCACTGCCGACGGCACGCAAACCCCTGGACATGCGGCGTTTTCTGGACGACTGGGCCATGCTGCTGGCGGCTATCGGGGTCTTCGTGCTCTGCACGCTGATGATCGATAACTTTTTGTCGCCGCTGAACATGCGAGGCCTGGGGCTGGCGATCTCCACCACCGGCATTGCGGCCTGCACCATGTTGTATTGCCTGGCGTCCGGTCACTTCGACCTGTCGGTCGGCTCGGTGATCGCCTGTGCTGGTGTGGTCGCGGCGGTGGTAATGCGTGACACCAACAGCGTCTTCCTGGGGATCAGTGCAGCGCTGGTGATGGGGCTGATCGTCGGCCTGATCAACGGCATCGTCATCGCCAAGCTGCGGGTCAACGCGCTGATTACGACGCTGGCGACCATGCAGATCGTCAGGGGCCTGGCTTACATCTTCGCCAACGGTAAAGCGGTGGGCATCTCCCAGGAGTCGTTCTTTGTCTATGGCAACGGCCAGTTGTTCGGTGTGCCGGTGCCTATCCTGATCACCATCGTCTGCTTCCTGTTCTTTGGCTGGTTGCTGAACTACACCACCTACGGGCGCAACACCATGGCCATCGGGGGCAACCAGGAAGCGGCACTGCTGGCGGGGGTGAACGTTGATCGCACCAAGATCATCATCTTTGCCGTGCATGGCGTAATCGGTGCGCTGGCGGGTGTGATCCTGGCATCGCGCATGACTTCGGGCCAACCGATGATCGGCCAGGGCTTCGAACTGACGGTGATTTCGGCCTGCGTGCTGGGCGGTGTGTCGTTGAGCGGTGGTATTGGCATGATCCGCCATGTCATTGCCGGGGTGCTGATCCTGGCGATCATCGAGAACGCGATGAACCTGAAAAACATCGACACCTTCTACCAGTACGTCATCCGTGGCTCGATCCTGCTGCTGGCGGTGGTCATTGACCGGATGAAACAGCGCTGAAGCCTGCGTCGATCGGGCGGGCCTCATCGCGAGCAGGCTCGCTCCCACAGGGTCTTGTGCCACTGCGAAACTGAGTTGCAGCGCTGATCCACTGTGGGAGCGAGCCTGCTCGCGAAGGGGGCGCCCGGGTGCCAGCGATCATGCGGCCTTGCGCAAGGCCTCGATCAGTTCCTGCTTGCGCATCTTCGAGCGGCCGGGAATATTCTTTGCCCGCGCCTCCTTCATCAGGCTATCGACCGTCTGGGCCTCATGGGAGGTCTTGCTGGTACGCGGATGGCCTTCGCGGGTCTTGGCTGCGCGACGGGCTGATTCCTTGCGATCGGTTTTCTTCTCGGCGGCCGGCTTTTTCTTCCCCGAACCGCCGGAGCGCTCGCCGCCGCCGGACTGTTTGTTCACGGTCGCCCAGGCCCGCGCTTCGGCTTCGTTCTCGGACACACCTTTTTTCTCGTAACTCTCTTCGATGTGCTCGGCCTTGCGCTTTTGCTCGGCGGTGTATTTGTCTTTGCTTCCACGAGGCATGGGCGGGTCCTCCTCAAGTATGTGACCGGGGTTATTGGCTGGCAGCGCCACCCTCTGAGCCCGACCCGCCCGTGGTGGTCTTCGAACCCACGCCGGTCTCGGCGTTATCAGGCGCGGTAGAGTCCGGCGTGGTCATGCCGCCCTGGCGACCCATGTCGTTACCCTGCACACGGGGATCGGTGCCGGTGGCGGGTGGCTGGCCATTGTTCAGGGTGCCGCCGGTGCCGTCCGTGTTCAGCTTGGGCATGCCCTGGGTGGCGGGGGAATTGGGCGCTTGCACCGGATCGGTTGGCCCGGTACCGGAAGTGGAAGCCGCGAAGGCCACCGAAGAAAGCAATGCGGCAAATGTGAACGCTGTCAGCCTTGAAGTGATCATGGTGTCGCCTCCATTTTTCAGATGCTTGCCTGATCTTGGGCCGTGGGGGGATGACGATGGTGCCTCGGGATCGACGAATGGCGCTTTCAGAAAATGAGCTTGTTGCGGCCATTCCCATGGATTGGCATGTGACGAGCGCCGCATAGCGGCTTAGTATGGCGCTTTCAATTGGCTACAAGGCCCGTTCATGTCGATCGAGATCCGTCCTGCGCAACCCAGCGATGCGCCTCAAATCCTTGCCTTCATCACCGAACTGGCCGATTACGAGAAAGCCCGTCACGAAGTCGTTGCCAGTGTGGCCGACATCGAGCGCAGTCTGTTCAGCGAAGGCTCCACCGCACACGGGTTGATCTGCCTGCGCGATGGCGTGCCGATCGGTTTCGCTGTGTTTTTCTTCAGTTATTCCACTTGGCTGGGCAGCAACTGCCTGTACCTCGAAGACCTGTACATCACGCCTGAGCAGCGCGGTGGCGGAGCGGGCAAGACCTTGCTGCGCCACCTGGCCAAGATCGCCTGCGACAACGATTGCGGTCGTTTCGAATGGAGTGTGCTGGACTGGAACACACCGGCAATCGAGTTCTACAAATCCCTCGGCGCGCAACCCCAGGAAGAATGGGTGCGCTACCGGATGGACGGCAAGGTGCTGCGGGATTTCGCCCAAGGCAACTGAGGGCTTCAGGAATAAGCGTCCCCGCCGTATTCGGCAAAGCCCGGCCGTTGTTCGAGTCGTTTGCAATAGGCGGCCACCGCCGGGTAGTCGGGACGCTCCATGGGCGTCTGGCGCCAGCGGTGCACGGACAAGCCGATGAGCACGTCCGCCAGGGAAAAGTCTGTGCCGGCCACGTAGGCGCCGGTCCGGCTGAGTTGCTGTTCAAGCAAACCCATTTTCTCGTTCCAGGCCTTGACTCCGGCGGCAATGCGCTGCGGGTCCTGGAAGTCCGGATTCTTGCGCACCAAGGCGTGGAACGCGTAGCCCCATGACGGGTTGAGCTCCGTCGCCTGCCAATCCATCCATTGCTCGACGCGCGCCCGGGCAGCCGGCTCGGTGGGCAGCAGATCGCTGCGCTCGTGTTTGCCGACCAGATAGCGGCAGATGGTGTTCGACTCCCACAGCACACCGTTCTCGTCAATGATCACCGGCACCTGGGCGTTGGGATTAAGGGCCAGGAACGCCGGGTCATGGGTGGAATTGAAGCCGATTCCCCAGTCCTCTCGTTCGTAGGGGATATCCAGTTCCTGACAGGTCCACAGCACTTTTCTGACGTTGATCGAAGAAGTGCGACCGAGGATTTTCAGCAGTTGGCCCATAAACGTTTCTCCCTGAGTGGCGAAGGCATCCAGGCAGGAACTTAACAGGGTCGCTGGCGGTTGGCGATGGGATTTAATCTTAATTTATCCCAATATATGGGAGTGATATTTATATATTGAGATTTTCCTGTGCCAAGGTTTATAGTCCGTTCCACTCACTGCCAATAAACAGAACAGGTGAAGCGGATGCAGGCGCAATTGATCGCGCTCGATTGGGGGACCACCTCCCTACGGGCTTATAAACTCGCCGCCGGAGGCGAAGTGCTCGAACAGCGTTCGCTGTCGTCGGGGATCATGCAGTTGCCCTCGGGGCCGCGGACCGTGGCGGGGCAGGTCTGCACAGACGGATTCGAATTGGCCTTCGATGATGCGTGTGGCGACTGGCTGGACGCACAGCCGGACCTGCCTGTCATTGCCTGCGGCATGGTCGGCAGTGCCCAGGGATGGCGCGAAGCGCCTTACTGCGACACGCCTGCCAACGTCGCCAACCTTGGACATTCCCTGCAAACCGTTCGCAGCCTTCGCGGTGTCGATGTGCACATCGTGCCCGGCGTGATCCAGCGTTCGCGGTTGCCCAATGTCATGCGCGGTGAAGAAACCCAGGTGCTTGGCGCGCTGCACAGCCTGCCGAACGAAGCCGTACTGATCGGCCTGCCCGGCAGTCATTCGAAATGGGTGGAGGTGGCAGACGGCTGCATCGTGCATTTCGATACCTTCATGACCGGCGAGATCTTTGCCGTTCTCAGTGACCACAGCATTCTCGGGCGCACTCAACAGCGTGGCGCGGCGTTCGACGGCCAGGCCTTCGATCGTGGTGTGCAAGTGGCGTTGTCTCCCGACGGTCAGGCCGGTCCGTTGTCCACCGTGTTCAGCGCCCGCAGCCTGGGGCTCACCGGTGAACTCGGCGCAAGCGCCCAGGCGGACTATCTCTCCGGCCTGTTGATCGGCCATGAGCTGACGGCGCTGGCAGCGGTGCAACGTCAACGACGTAACAGTGTTCATCTGCCCGCCGTGGTGTTGATCGGCAATTCACAACTCTGCGCCCGCTATCAACGGGCCCTCGACGCCTGCGGTTTTGCCCGGGTGACCCTGGCCGAACAGGCCACCGAACGTGGTTTGTGGCAACTGGCCCTGGCGGCCGGGCTGCTCGATTGCTGAACTTGACTGGAGGTCTGACATGCTCACACAAGCACTGGCGCAAAACGGGCTGATCGCGATCCTTCGCGGTTTGCGTCCCGAAGAGGCCGCCGCCATCGGCGAAGTCCTCTACAGCGCCGGATTTCGCGTCATCGAAGTACCGCTCAATTCCCCCGAGCCGTACGAAAGTATCCGCATCCTGCGCAGTACCTTGCCCGCTGATTGCCTGATCGGTGCTGGCACCGTGCTCACGCCGGAGCAGGTGGAGCAGGTCAAGGCCGCTGGCGGCCAGGTGATCGTCATGCCGCACAGCGATCCGAAAGTCTTGCGGGCGGCGAAAGCGGCGGGGTTGTACCTGTCCCCGGGCGTCGCCACGCCGACCGAAGCCTTTGCCGCGCTGGCCGAAGGTGCCCATGTGTTGAAGATGTTTCCCGCTGAGCAAATGGGCCCGGCGGTGGTCAAGGCCTGGCTTGCGGTGTTGCCGGCCGGGACCGTGCTGGTGCCGGTGGGCGGGATCACGCCGGACAACATGGCGGCGTTCGTCCAGGCCGGGGTCAAGGGCTTCGGTCTCGGTTCCGGTTTGTTCAAGCCGGGCCTGACGGCTGACGAGGTGACGGTACGCGCCAAGGCTTACGTGGCCGCGTGGAAGGCCCTGAACTGAAGAATTTTCCGGCGCTCGGCGCTGCATCCAATAAGAGAGACAAGAAGATGAAAATCACCAAACTGACCACCTTCATCGTTCCTCCGCGCTGGTGTTTCCTCAAGGTCGAAACCGACGAAGGCGTCACCGGTTGGGGCGAGCCCGTGGTCGAAGGTCGTGCCCATACGGTGGCGGCTGCCGTCGAGGAATTGTCCGACTACCTGATCGGCAAAGACCCACGCAACATCGAGGATATCTGGACCGTGTTGTATCGCGGCGGCTTCTACCGGGGCGGGGCGGTGCACATGAGCGCCCTGGCCGGTATCGACCAGGCGTTGTGGGACATCAAGGGCAAGGCACTGGGCGTGTCGGTCAGCGATTTGCTCGGCGGCCAGGTGCGCGACAAGATCCGCGTCTATTCGTGGATCGGCGGCGACCGTCCGGCCGACACCGCCCGTGCCGCGAAAGAGGCGGTAGGGCGCGGGTTCACCGCCGTGAAGATGAACGGCACCGAAGAGCTGCAATTCCTCGACACCTTTGAAAAAGTCGACCTGGCCCTCGCCAACGTTGCGGCAGTGCGCGATGCGGTGGGACCGAACGTCGGCATCGGCGTGGACTTCCACGGCCGGGTTCATAAGCCCATGGCCAAGGTGCTGATGAAAGAACTCGACCCCTTCAAGCTGATGTTCATCGAAGAGCCGGTGCTCAGCGAAAACTACGAATCCCTCAAGGAGCTGGCGCCGCTGACCAGCACGCCGATCGCCTTGGGCGAGCGCTTGTTCTCCCGCTGGGATTTCAAGCGTGTGCTCAGCGAAGGCTACGTGGACATCATCCAGCCGGACGCATCCCACGCCGGCGGCATCACCGAAACCCGCAAGATCGCCAACATGGCCGAAGCCTACGACGTGGCTCTGGCGCTGCATTGCCCGCTGGGCCCCATCGCGCTGGCGGCCTGCCTGCAACTGGACGCGGCCTGCTACAACGCCTTCATCCAGGAGCAGAGCCTGGGCATTCACTACAACGAGAGCAACGACCTGCTGGATTACGTCAAGGATGCGCGGGTGTTTGATTACGAAAAAGGTTTCGTGAAGATCCCCAATGGCCCGGGCCTGGGCATCGAGATCAACGAGGAGTACGTCATCGAGCGCGCCGCCGTCGGCCACCGCTGGCGCAACCCGATCTGGCGGCATGCCGATGGCAGTTTTGCGGAGTGGTGAATCACGCCTGACTCACCCAGCCCTCTTGTGGGAGCGAGCCTGCTCGCGATAGCGACGTGTCAGTTGACTCAGCTGTGACTGACACACCATCGCGAGCAGGCTCGCTCCCACAAATTGATCTCCACAAGCCGGGAGATCTCCAGCAAAGCGCCCGCCCCCTCAATAAACATAAAAAGAGGCACCTCACATGCAAGCGCACACCCTGAGCGCGCAGGCGTCGTTGGTGACGCCCAGCCGCAAGCGTTTTTTCATCATGGTCCTGCTGTTCATCACGGTGGTGATCAACTACCTGGACCGCAGCAACCTGTCCATCGCCGCCCCCGCGCTGACCAGTGACCTGGGGATCGATCCGATTCATGTCGGGCTGATCTTCTCGGCGTTCGGCTGGACCTATGCGGCCATGCAGATTCCCGGCGGCTGGCTGGTGGACCGGGTGCCACCGCGCATTCTCTACAGTGCCGCGCTGCTGCTGTGGTCGGTGGCGACGGTGATGCTGGGTTTTGCCGCCAGTTTCATCGCATTGTTCGTGTTGCGTATGGCGGTCGGTGCGCTGGAAGCGCCGGCTTATCCGATCAACAGTCGCGTAGTCACCACCTGGTTTCCTGAGCGCGAACGGGCCACGGCCATAGGTTTCTACACCTCCGGGCAGTTTGTCGGTCTGGCATTCCTGACGCCCGTACTGGCCTGGCTGCAGCATGCGTTCGGCTGGCACATGGTGTTCGTGGCAACCGGCGCGGTGGGCATTCTCTGGGCGGTGATCTGGTACGCGGTGTACCGCGAACCCCGTGATTTCAAAGGGGCCAACGCGGGCGAAATCGAACTGATCCGCGAAGGTGGCGGGTTAGTGGATATCCAGGCCGACACGGCCAAGGTCAAGGTGAAATTCAGCTGGAGCGATTTGGGCATCGTCCTGTCCCAGCGCAAATTGTGGGGCATTTACCTGGGCCAGTTCTGCCTGAACTCCACGCTGTGGTTTTTCCTGACCTGGTTCCCCACCTACCTGGTGAAATATCGCGGTATGGATTTCATCAAGTCCGGTCTGCTGGCGTCGCTGCCATTTCTCGCGGCGTTCGTCGGCGTGCTGTGTTCCGGCTTCTTTTCCGACTGGCTGATCCGTCGCGGTACCAGCGTAGGTTTTGCACGCAAGCTGCCGATCATTGGCGGGTTGCTGATCTCCACGTCGATCATCGGTGCCAATTTTGTCGAATCGACACCGCTGGTGATCGCCTTCCTGGCGCTGGCGTTCTTTGGTAATGGGCTGGCTTCGATCACCTGGTCGTTGGTGTCCACCTTGGCGCCGGCGCGTCTGCTCGGGCTGACGGGTGGGGTGTTCAACTTCATCGGGAATCTCGCCGCCATTGCCACGCCGATTGTGATTGGTTTCCTGGCCAACGGCGATTCGTTTGCCCCGGCCATCACCTATATCGCTGTACTGGCATTGGCAGGTGCGCTGTCTTACATCTTGCTGGTGGGGAAGGTCGAGCGCATCGAGTTGTAGTCAGACGAGGCGGGCGACCATAATGCCGCCCGTTCCCCGATCACTGTTGAAGGCCGGATATGCAGCAAGACGATCCAAAAATCACCAAGGACGCAGCGCCTACAGGCACCCAGACATTGCTGCGCGGCCTGGGTGTGGTCCAGGCGGTTGCCAGCGGTGCCCGGGACTTGAAGGAGATCGCCCGGCTGATCGGCACCACCCGCAGCACCACACATCGCCTGGCCAGTTGCCTGGTAGACGAACGTTACCTGCGCGTGGTGCCGCAAGTGGGCTACCTGTTGGGGCCCAAGTTGATCGAGCTGGGTTTCCAGGCGCGCGAAGAGTTGCCGCTGGTCAACCTGGCGGGGCCATATCTGGATGAGCTGTCGGCGCTGACCGGCGACACGGTGCATCTGGCGATTCGCGAGGGCGACGAGGTCTTGTACCTGTTGAAAAATCCGGGCCGCTACGGTCCGGAGATGCGTTCGCGCGTAGGTCATCGCATGCCGTTGGCGCGCACGGGGATCGGCAAGGCGCTGATGCTGGACGACACCGAGGAGCAGTGGCAAAGGTTGTTTGAAATCAGCCAGCCGGCGGCAGGGAAGAATCAGTTCTGGCCGCAGCATCAAGAGCAATCCTGGGAGCAGTTCCAGCAGCGGATGCGCGAATATGTGGCGGGAGGCTACGCGTTCGACCTGGAAGACAACGAACCGTCGATTCGCTGCGTGGCGGCGCCGATCCGCGATGCGGGCAAGCGCATCGTCGCGGGTATCAGCATTGCCAGCACCGTGCCTTACATGCCGCTGGAAAAAATGGCCGAGCTGATTCCCCTGGTCAAAGGGGTCACAGCCCGGCTGTCGGCGGAGTTGGGCGCGAAGGTCTGATGAGTGGCCTGTGTGGCTAATTCATGCATTCGACTTCGGCGCCAGAACTTGAGTACACGAATCAACCATACAGGCCGCTGCGTCAGGCCTTGAGGGTCGCCATGTCGATGACGAAGCGGTATTTGACGTCGCCGGCGATCATGCGGCTATAGGCTTCATTGATCTGACGGATGTCGAGCATCTCGATGTCGCAGCTGATGTTATGTTCGGCGCAGAAATCCAGCACTTCCTGGGTTTCGGCGATTCCGCCAATCAACGAGCCGGCCAGAACCCGACGGCCCATGATCAGATTGGCCGCATGGACCGGCGGATCGATCGGCTCGACCAGCCCCACCAGGATGTGCACACCGTCGAACCGCAGGGTGCTCAGGTACGGGTTGAGGTCGTGCTGCACCGGAATGGTGTCCAGCAGGAAGTTGAACCGACCGGCCGCGGCGGTCATCTGTTCGGCGTCCGTGGACACGATCACATGGTCGGCGCCCTGGCGACGGGCTTCTTCGGCCTTGCTGGCCGAGCGGGTAAACAACGTCACTTCCGCGCCCATGGCCTTGGCGAACTTGATGCCCATGTGGCCCAGTCCGCCCATGCCCAACACGCCGACCTTGTCGCCGGCTTTTACGCCAAAGTGCTTGAGGGGCGAGTAGGTGGTGATGCCGGCACAGAGAATCGGTGCGGCGCTGGCCGGGTCGAGCGCGGCCGGGATGCGCAGCACGAAGTGCTCCCTGACCACGATGCTGTTGGAGTAACCGCCCATGGTGTGCCCGCCGCTGACACGGTCCGGGCTGGCATAGGTCTGGGTCATGCCCTCTAAACAGAATTGTTCCAGGTCGGCGCGACAGGCATCGCATTGGCGGCAGGAGTCGACCATGCAGCCGACGCCCACCAGGTCGCCAACCTTGTAGCGCGTAACATTCGCACCGACGGCGGTAACCTTGCCGACGATTTCGTGACCGGGCATCAGCGGGTAAACAGCGATGCCCCATTCGTTGCGGGCCTGGTGGATATCGGAGTGACAGACGCCGCAGTAGAGAATGTCGATTGCCACGTCGTCGGCCTGCGGGCTGCGCCGTTCAAACTTCATGGGGGCGAGGGGCGCGGTGGGCGATTGGGCGGCGTATCCGATGGCGGTGTACATAATGAACCTCGCTTAGCAGTGAACAGTGAGGCGGTCTATTCTGGTAGTCGTGGCGACATGGGGCGATGGCGATTCCTACGGGTGTCATGCCTAATCCTCCGACCTTGGCCGTGGATTGATCCTATGGAGTGCCAGACCTGCGATGATGTTCCCATCCCTTTTGCCGTGAAGTCTTTCCCATGTTGTTGACCCGCCATCTCGATGCCAACGCGGCGCTGGTTTCGCTGATCGAACCCTTGGCGAACCGTGACGGTTTCATCCCTACGCGATTGCCTGGCGTACAAGTGCTGCGGTGCAGCCAGGATATCGCCCGTGGTCCGCAGCTCTACGAACCGAGCCTGGTCATCATCGCCCAGGGCAGCAAACTGGCGTACCTGGGGCCTCGCACGTTGGAGTACGGCGCGGGGCATTACCTGATCCAGGCGTTGCCGGTGCCGTTCGAATGCGAAACCTATGCCATGCCCGATGCTCCGCTGCTCGGGATTTCCGTTGCGATCGATCGGGCGATGTTGGGAGAGCTGGTGCTGACCATGGGGTTGACGCCGGGGCGAAGCCTGGCAGCCCAGACGCCGGAGTCCATGACCAGCGCCGAGCTCGATGACGCCATGCGTGGTTGTGTCGAACGTCTGTTGCAGTGCTTGCATGATCCGTTGGAGTGCCAGGTCATGGGCCAGGCGCGGCTGCGGGAGTTGCTGTTCGTTGCCTTGCGCGGACCCCAGGCTGACGTATTGCGGGCGTTGGTGGAGCAGCATGGGCAATTCGCCCGGATTGCCGCGGCCCTGAGTCATCTGCATGCGCATTTCACCGAGCCGTTGAACGTCGAGACATTGGCCAGTTGCGCCAACATGAGCGCTTCGACGTTTCATGAGCATTTCAAGCGCAGCACGTTGCTCTCGCCGGTGCAGTACCTCAAGCGTTTGCGTCTGCTGAAGGCGCAACGGTTGTTGCTCGTCGAAGGGCTGGGCGTGGCGCAGGTGGCACATCAGGTGGGGTATCAGAGCTCGTCGCAGTTCAGTCGGGAGTACAAGCGTTATTTCGAGCGTAGCCCAGGGGAGGAGCGCGCGGCTTGATCCGCTGAAGATCCTTTGTGGGGTTGTAGGAACCGCACGCAACAAAAAGGCCCCCATTGCGGGAGCCTCGTTGTTCAGTGAATCGGCTTACATGTTCGGGTAAGTCGGTCCACCGGCGCCTTCCGGCGTTACCCAGGTGATGTTCTGTGCCGGATCCTTGATGTCGCAGGTCTTGCAGTGCACGCAGTTCTGGGCGTTGATCTGGAAGCGCTTCTCGCCGTCTTCCTGGGTGACCACTTCATAGACCCCGGCCGGGCAGTAGCGCTGGGCTGGTTCGTCGTACAGCGGCAGGTTCTTGCTGAGCGGGATGCTCGGGTCGGTCAGCTTCAGGTGGCAGGGCTGTTCTTCTTCATGGTTGGTACCGGAGATGAACACCGAGCTGAGTTTGTCGAAGCTGAGCTTGCCGTCCGGTTTCGGGTAGTCGATCTTCTTGCAATCGGCCGCCAGTTTCAGGCACGCATAGTCGGGCTTGTTGTCGTGCAGGGTGAACGGCAGCTTGCCGCCGAAGATGTTCTGGTCGAGCCAGTTGAAGCCGCCGCCGATGATCGCGCCGTACTTGTGGATCGCCGCGCCGAAGTTGCGGCTGGCGAACAGCTCTTCATAGAGCCAGCTGGCCTTGAACGCGTCGACGTAGGTGGTCAGTTCGTCGGTCCCTTCGGAGCCGGCGAACAGCGCGTCGGCCACGGCGTCGGCGGCGAGCATGCCGGACTTCATGGCGGTGTGGCTGCCCTTGATCTTGGCGAAGTTCAGGGTGCCGAGGTCGCAGCCGATCAGCGCGCCGCCCTTGAACACCATCTTCGGCAGCGAATTGAGGCCACCCTTGCAGATGGCGCGGGCGCCGTAGCTGACGCGCTTGCCGCCTTCCAGGTACTGCTTGAGCACCGGGTGGTGCTTGAGGCGCTGGAACTCGTCGAATGGCGACAGGAAGGTGTTGCTGTAGGACAGGTCGACGATCAGGCCGACCACCACCTGGTTGTTTTCCAGGTGATAGAGGAAGGAGCCGCCGGTGTTCTCGGTGCCCATGATGTCCAGCGGCCAGCCGGCGGTGTGGACCACCAGGCCGGGCTGATGCTTGGCCGGGTCGATTTCCCAGATTTCCTTCAGGCCGATGCCGTAGTGCTGGGCGTCGGCTTCGCTGTCCAGGTTGAAGCGTTTGATCAGTTGCTTGCCGATGTGGCCACGGCAGCCTTCGGCGAACAGCGTGTACTTGGCGCGCAATTCCATGCCAGGGGTGTACAGGCCTTCTTTCGGGTGGCCTTCGCGGTCGACACCCAGGTCGCCGGTGATAATCCCGCGCACCACGCCGTTCTCGTCGAACAGTGCCTCCTGGGCGGCAAAACCGGGGTAGATCTCCACGCCCAGGTTCTCGGCCTGTTGGGCCAGCCAGCGGCAAAGATTGCCCAGGGAAATAATATAGTTGCCTTCGTTGTGCATGGTCTTGGGCACGAAGAAGTCAGGGATTTTGCTCGCCGTGTCGGCGTTTCTCAGGACATAAATGTCATCGCGCTTGACGGGCGTATTCAGCGGCGCGCCCAGCTCTTTCCAGTCCGGGAACAGCTCGTTCAAGGCGCGGGGCTCGAACACCGCACCGGAGAGAATGTGAGCACCGACTTCGGAGCCTTTTTCCACCACGCAGACGCTGATTTCCTTACCGGCTTCGGTGGCCTTCTGTTTCAGTCGGCAAGCGGCAGACAGGCCAGCGGGGCCGGCACCGACGATGACCACGTCGAATTCCATGTATTCGCGTTCCACAGGCTATCTCCTACTCAAGGCTCAGCGGTTTTTTCTAATTGGAGGTTTGGCGTTGCATCCATTGTTTCCTTCACCGCAGCGACGAAAGCGACAATGGATGACCCGCGTTTCTCTCTTGGGGGCGCATTATATCTACACCACTCTCAGGGTCCAATACAAACGTTTGTTTGAAATCGCTGGAGGCCCGGTAAATCACTGACGTACGGCTTATGACTGGCTATTTTGCCGTATTGACCGGAATAGGTGTTCCGGTCAAGATACGGGCGGTTTTGCGCTCGCCGTAGGCTGACTGTTGGTTCCAAGAGCACCTCTAAAGACAGGGCGAAGGCAGCACAAAGTGACGTAACGCGTGGTTCGGACGCGCAGTTTACACGCCGCGATAATGAATGACTCATCGGTCACCACTGACGAACGGTCTTCACTCCCGTGAGCAAGTCATGTGTGGTTCATGCCGGCGTTTTTAGAGGTGCCCTTGCGCCCATGAGCATCAACCGCCAGGTTCGCCTAGGCGACTTTCTATTCACCGGAGAGTAACGAGGAATCCATGAAGGTTCTTGTAGCTGTCAAACGAGTGGTCGACTATAACGTCAAGGTTCGCGTCAAGGCGGACAACTCCGGCGTCGACCTCGCCAACGTCAAGATGTCGATGAACCCTTTCTGCGAAATCGCCGTAGAAGAAGCCGTACGCCTGAAGGAAAAAGGCGTGGCGACTGAGATCGTCGTTGTCTCCATCGGTCCGACCACTGCCCAGGAGCAACTGCGCACCGCGCTGGCGCTGGGTGCCGATCGCGCCATCCTCGTCGAATCCGCCGAAGAGCTGACCTCCCTGGCCGTGGCCAAGCAGCTCAAGGCCGTCGTGGACAAGGAGCAGCCACAACTGGTGATCCTCGGCAAGCAGGCCATCGACAGCGACAACAACCAGACCGGCCAGATGCTCGCTGCATTGAGCGGCTACGGTCAGGGTACCTTCGCATCGAAAGTCGAAGTGTCCGGCGACAGCGTTGCCGTGACCCGCGAAATCGACGGCGGTGCGCAGACCGTTTCCCTGAAACTGCCGGCCATCGTCACCACCGACCTGCGTTTGAACGAGCCGCGCTACGCGTCCCTGCCAAACATCATGAAAGCCAAGAAGAAGCCGCTTGAAGTGCTGACGCCTGACGCTTTGGGCGTTTCCACCGCTTCCACCAACAAGACCCTGAAAGTCGAAGCGCCGGCTGCACGCAGCGCGGGTGTCAAGGTCAAGTCGGTGGCTGAACTGGTCGAGAAACTGAAAAACGAAGCGAAGGTGATCTGATCATGACTATCCTCGTAATCGCCGAACACGATAACAAGGCGCTGGCTCCAGCCACGCTGAACACCGTTGCTGCCGCTGCCAAGATCGGTGGCGACATCCACGTGCTGGTGGCCGGGCAGGGCGCTGGCGCCGTTGCCGAAGCGGCCGCGAAAATCGCTGGCGTGGCCAAAGTGCTGTCCGCTGACAACGCCGCCTACGCGCACCAGTTGCCGGAAAACGTTGCGCCGCTGGTTGCCGAGCTCGGAAAGGGCTACAGCCACATCCTGGCTGCTGCCACATCCAACGGTAAGAACATCCTGCCACGTGTTGCCGCTGCGCTGGACGTCGACCAGATCTCCGAGATCATCTCGGTGGAAAGCGCCGACACCTTCAAGCGTCCGATCTACGCGGGTAACGCCATCGCGACCGTGCAGTCGACCGCTTCGGTCAAGGTCATCACCGTGCGTGCCACCGGTTTCGACCCGGTTGCCGCCGAAGGTGGCTCGGCTACCGTTGAGGCCGTAGGCGCTGCCCATGACGCGGGCATCTCCAGCTTCGTCAACGAAGAACTGGCCAAGTCCGATCGTCCTGAACTGACCGCTGCCAAGATCGTCGTTTCCGGCGGCCGCGGCATGCAGAACGGCGACAACTTCAAACACCTGTACGCCTTGGCCGACAAGCTGGGCGCTGCTGTCGGCGCTTCCCGCGCGGCGGTCGACGCAGGTTTCGTGCCCAACGACATGCAGGTCGGCCAGACCGGCAAGATCGTTGCGCCACAGCTGTACATCGCCGTTGGTATCTCCGGCGCGATCCAGCACCTGGCCGGTATGAAAGACTCCAAGGTGATCGTTGCGATCAACAAGGACGAAGAGGCGCCGATTTTCCAAGTGGCCGATTACGGCCTGGTAGCGGACCTGTTCGAAGCTGTTCCCGAGTTGGAGAAGCTGGTCTGATCCGGCATCTTCACTTATAAAGAGCCCGGCCTTTTGGCCGGGTTTTTTATTCTTGCACTGTCCACTTTCAAGGGAGCGTATCGCCATGGAGCTTCGCTATTTGGCCGGCTGGTCGTTGTCATGGGTACTGGCATGCCTGCCCTTGGTGTCTGTCGCCGCCGGCAAGTGCGAGCGACTGATCGCCACCGGCAGTCCGGATGCGCCTCCCTACCTCTGGCAAGACCCCCAGGATCCCAAGCACTTGATCGGCGCCGGTGCCGACCTGCTGACACAAGTGGCAGGCGAGTTGGGCATCAAGGTCGAATTGCTCTACGCGGGCAAGCGTGCCCAGGCGCTGGAGGAGGTGCGCAGCGGGCGCATGGACCTGCTCACCGACGCTCCGCTGACCCCGACCGGGCTTGATTCCCTGGACTACGTTCATCCGCCCTTGCTGGAAAACGACTACCTGGTCTGGACCCGCGAGGATTCGACGCTGGTCGTCAATCGCCCGGAGGACCTTCACGGACATCCCGGTGCGTTGTCGGAAAAAGCTCGGATGACCCAGGGATTCAGCACTTTTGCGGAGGAGCAATTGTCCCTGACCCGTACCGCCAACTTGACCCAGGCCTTTCAGAAACTGCTGCTGGGAGAGGTGGAATATGCCCTGGCGGGCCGCTATTCGGGCCTGGCGATGGCGCAGACACTGGGCATGGCGAACGATCTACAGGCCGCAGCGCAACCGGTGGACAAACCGGGTCTGTTCCTCGCGGTTTCCCATAACTCCGCCTGCAATGAGCCATGGTTACGCGGACAGCTGGCGCAAAAGATGACAGAATTGGCCGCGTCCGGCCTGACGGAGGCTGTGTTGCAGCGCAATCTAGAGCGTTGGAACATGCAGTCACAGCCACCTGTCAGTGCCCCAAAACAGTAGGGAACATTAGTGACTATTCGACCTCTTTTCGCTGCCCTGGCCGTTCTGGCTCTGGCGGGCTGCGCAGCCGATCCGGCGCCGAATGAACAGATCCGCCTGACCGAACAGGCACTGGAACAAGCCCGGGCGGTGGGAGCCACCGCCGACGAAGTGCCCGAACTGAAACTGGCCGAAGAAAAGTTCGCCAGGGCCAAGAGCAACATGGCCGACGAATCGTACAAAAAGGCCCGCATGCGTGCCGAGCAGGCCGAGCTGGATGCCCGACTGGCCGAAGCGAAGGTGCTGACGCTCAAGAGCCAGGAGCAATTGAGCGTGCTCGAAACCCGCATCGCACGCTTGCGTAAACAGCTGAGGGAGGATGCCCAATGAAGCACTCCCGTATCGTTGGCGGTCTGGTCCTGCTGGGGTTGGCCAGTTTGTATGGCTGTGCGGGGCAACGCAGCGAGGCAGCGCTGGAAAAAGCCAGCGACGACTTCCAGAAGGTCAAGGAAGACTCCAACGTGTTGCGTGCCGCGCCCAAGGACGTGATACGTGCCGGTGAATCACTGGCCCGTGCCGACCGGCTGTCCACGTACTGGGGCACTGGCGAAGATGTGCTGCATTACGCTTACCTCAGCCAGCGCTACAGTGAAATTGCCCGGGAGCACAGCAATCAGGTGCTCAACGAGGAACGCGCGACGAAACTCGAGCTGGAACGCCAGCGCCTGCAATTGGCCTTGCGCGAATCCAAGCTGCTCAGCGTCCAGCAGCAAGGCAAATGGCTGGAAGAGCAGATCAAGGAAATGGCGACGACCCAGACCGATCGCGGCCTGGTGATGACGCTCGGTGACGTCCTGTTCGACACTGGCGAAGCTGAACTCAAGAGTTCGGCCAACCGGCTCGTGCTCAAGATCGTGCAGTTCCTGCAGCTTAACCCCAAGCGCGTGGTGCGCATCGAAGGCTATACCGACAGCACCGGCGGCAAGCAGGAGAATCTGAAGTTATCGCGTGACCGCGCACAGGCGGTGGCGGACGTGTTGGTGGACCTGGGTATCGATGAAAAACGCATCCAGGTTGAAGGCTACGGCGATCAATTCCCGGTGGATGTCAACGCCACCGAGCGTGGCCGGGCGCAAAACCGCCGCGTAGAGATCGTGTTCTCCGACGAAAAGGGCCAGCTCGGCGCCACCCGCTGAGGATGGCGTCACTGGAAAACCCGGCCCCTGCAATGGCGCCGGGTTTTTTTGAGCCTTTGGATCGCACCATGAGAACAGTTGGGGCTGTCACTCCACTGTACTGTCGAGTAATCTGGCAACTGTCCCAGTACACTTCTAAACTGTTCCGGTATCGTTGCTCATAAGAATAAAACGCCCGTGAAATCGAGTGCTGCGCCATGACCAATCTCTTGCTCTATCAACGTATTGCACAGCAACTGGCTGAAGACATCCGCCGGGGTGTCTACCAGCCCGGTGAACGCGTGCCTTCGGTGCGCAAGATGAGCTCGCAGCTCAACGTCAGCCATGCGACGGTGCTACAGGCTTATGCCAATCTTGAAGACCAGGGATTGATCCGGGCGCGCCCACAATCAGGCTATTACGTGCACCAGACGCCCGCGCTCACGGCGTCGACCCCGGACATCGCTCGGGTGGAGCGTCCGGGGCTGGTGACCCGCAGCAGTATCATTCAGCAGGTGCTGGTCGAATCGCGGCGCGAAGGGGTGTTTCCGCTGGGGGCGGCGGTACCCAGCGTCGACTACCTGCCGGTACGGGCGCTGCATCAACAGCTGGCCAAGGTCACACGCTTCCACAGTCCTCGGGCGTTCAGCTACATGTTCAGCCCGGGCTTCGAGCCGTTGCGTCGTCAGGTGGCAATCCGCATGCGCGATGCCGGTGTGGTGGTCGACCCCTCTGAAGTGGTGATTACCCACGGCTGTGTCGATGCGCTGCAAATGTCCCTGCGGGTCCTGACCCGGCCAGGGGATCTGATCGCCGCCGAATCACCCACCTACTATGGCTTGTTGCAACTGGCGGATCTGCTGGGCCTCAAGGTCATCGAGATTCCCAGCGACCCGGTGACTGGCATGAGTCTGGAAGCCCTTCAACTGGCGGCCAACCAGTGGTCGATCAAAGCGCTGGTGCTGACCACCCGCTTGAGCAATCCCCTTGGCGGTACCATGCCTGAAGAGCGGCAGAAACACCTGCTGCGCCTGGCGTCGGACTTCGACATCCAGATCGTCGAGGATGACATCTATGGCGAATTGATGTTCGAACAGGGGCGTACCAAGGCGCTCAAGGCTTACGACCGGCTGGACCGGGTCATCTACTGTTCGAGTTTTTCCAAGACGCTGTCGCCGGGCGTACGCATCGGTTGGATGATTGCCGGGAAGTTCCAGCAGGAGATCCAGCGGCTTCAGACCTTCAGTACCCACTCGGCCTGCAGCGTCACGCAGATGGGGATTGCTGCTTATCTGGAAAACGGCGGTTATGACCGCCACCTGCGCTACATCCGCCAGGAATACCGCAAGAATCTCAGCGCCTTCCAGTTGGCGGTGCAGCAGCATTTTCCCGAGGGCACGCAGATGAGCCGTCCCACCGGAGGGTTCATTCTGTGGGTCAGCCTGCCGGGGCGGGTCAATACCCAGGAACTGCATGTCCGGGCGTTGCAGCAAGGCATCAGCATTGCGCCGGGGTTGATCTTCAGTAACACCGAGCAGTTCAACCACTGCATCCGCCTGAACTGTGGCATACCCTGGAATCGCGAGGCGGAACGGGCCTTGATGACGCTGGGGCTGCTCGCCACGCAGTTGTGCCAGGAAACGGCCGGTGGTTTCTTTTAGGCTTTATACCGAATCCTTCAAGGATCAGCGTATTGAGTTGATGTGCTTGTCAGCGCCCTGATATCGGGCGAGCATGTGGTTCTCTGTCGTAACTGCCCGTGTATTTATGAAAGTCATTGCTCCTGCTGCCTGGATTTTGATCGGCCTGTTGACTGCCTTCCATGCCGAGGGCGTCCTGGCTGCTCCGGCGCAGGAGAAACCGGCCGCCAGCGACACGAAAAAAGTGTCGAAAAAAACGGCGGCGGTGAAACAGGCTCCGGCCAAAAAAGCAGCGGCCACGGCGAAGAAACGACCCCCCATTGCCTCCAAGACCAAGTCTGCCCGGGAAATTGCCAAGACTCCTTTGCCACCGGCCAGGCTGGACCTGAGTCTGCCTCATGAAATGGTCGAGGAGCTCGAACCGCCGGGAAAAGTCCCGCTACCCAAGCGTGAGCCCCTGCTGCCGTCGATGTTCGAAGGGAAGCCCGGTCCGTTCCAGCTCAATGGTCGCCTGCTCAGTAACGAAATGCAGCTGCCGTTGCGTAATCAGGAACGTAATGAGGTCGAAGGCGCCGCATTGGACTTCGAATTCAAGCAATGACCTCCGGCGAGCTGTCGCTGACTGTCCGGTCATCTGTATCGAGCAAAAAAACGCCTCCGCGGTAATTTAAAACGAGCGTTTTAGCCGTTACTCTGTGTTGCGTTATTTATCCGTTACCTGTCGTGAGGATGTTGACGTCATGAAATGCCGTGAAGGCTGTGGCGCCTGTTGCATTGCCCCTTCCATCAGCTCGTCGATTCCCGGCATGCCCCAGGGCAAGCCTGCCGGCGAACGCTGCGTGCAATTGTCAGTCGATAACCTGTGCCAGATCTTCGGGCAGCCGGAACGCCCGGCGGTGTGTTCGGGATTTGCGGCCGATATCGAGGTCTGCGGCAACAGCCGTGAAGAAGCCATCCGACTCCTTGGGTGGTGGGAAGAGGTCACCGCAGCGTAACGGGGGATGGGTCTGAAAGATCCGTCACGATGAAGAAATTTAACGAACGGACTTGAACAATAAGGAAAACACTATGGGTTCGCTGCATCGTATGGCTGTGTTGTGTGGTTTGACCGTGTTGTTGGCGACGGCAACCGCTCAGGCGGAAGACTGGAAAGTCGCCAAGGAGCAGGACGGCATCAAGGTTTCCCTCAGTGAAGTAGCCGGTTCCAAATACAAGGCTTACCGTGGCGTGACCGTTATGAAAACCTCCCTGGCCAAATTGCGCGCCCTGCAGGAAGACGTGCCGGGGGCCTGTGCCTGGATTCATGAATGCAACACCCAGAAGCTGATCAAGCATGAAGGTGACAAGAGCTGGACCTACACCCAGTTCAACACGCCGTGGCCGGTCACATCCCGGGACTCCGTGCTGCAGGTCACTACCGTTGAAGGCGCCGATGGCAGCCTGACCCGGAACCTCAAGGGCGTACCGACTTATTTGCCAGAAGAGAAAGGTTTCGTACGGGTGACCCAGGTGGATGGCTTCTGGAAATTCACCCCGAAAGGCCCCGATCAGGTCGAGGTGATCTATCAGGTCCACACCGAGCCGGGTGGCGATGTACCGTCCTGGCTGGCCAACAAATTCGTGGTGGACGCGCCATTCAACACCTTGAAAGCCTTGAGAGAGCGTGCCGAAAAGTAATCGGTATGGCTTGATGAAAAGACCGCCCCTGAGGCGGTCTTTTCATGTGTACCGTCCGGTGACTCAGCGGAACGATTATTCCGCCGCCAATGTCGAGATAGAGGTAAGCCCGGCCATGAATTGATCGAGGAGACACCAATGCAAAAGTGGGAAATCACTTTCGTTGATGACCACGGCGAAGCCATCGCCGAGCAGTTCGACTATGACCAGGAGCCTACCATGGAGCAGGCGGCACAATTGATTCGCGAAAGGCTGCTCCCGGTGCCCGCCAAGCTGGATCTCAATGATCTGGAGGGACGCACCGAGGAGCCGACGGTCAAGAACCTAAAATCCCAACACGCCATCGAAATCATCAGCATTACACCGATTTCATGAAGTCATGGCCTGGCCCCGCTTGGCAGTGGCGATGACTTGCGGCTACTCTGCACTTGAGATCAGCGAAAGGATCGCCAAGGTCCGGTCTTGTCAGCTACATGCTTGTGTCCCGACGGTCAGTTGATGCCGTATTGCTTGCAATCCACGGGTTGTCTGCGCGGGAAGACGGAAAGTCTATCCATCGATTTGAGGAGGACGTTTCATGAGCACAGCCTATCAAGAAGACATCAGCACCCTCGTATTGCGCCGCATGAAAGAAGGCGGGTTCGATTTCTCACAATTCCATCCCATCGAGTTCTACGCCATTTTCCCGGATGAGGAGCGGGCGCGCAGGGCGGCGGGTCATTTTCGGGGTGAGTCATTGAATGCACAGATCAGCGCACGGGACGATGGTGCTTGGTCATTGGAACTGAGCCGGGTGATGTACGCCACTTACGATGACATTGGCGACTTCGAGCAAGACTTCGAAGCGGTGGTGGAGCCGTTGGGAGGTGTCACTGAAGGTTGGGGCGTCAAACAAGAGATCCGGCGCTTGCAGGCCTGACGTCTCACGCTTGGCAACCGACAACGGCTGACCTTCGGGTCGGCCGTTTTCATTGATTATCTGGAGGTCATATGAGACTTTCGATCAGCCACGAAACGGCCTACCAGTATGAAAATCAGGTTCGCGCCAGCATCCAATACCTGCGCCTGACGCCCCACGACAGTGAACGCCAGCAGGTGCTGAGCTGGCAGCTCGATTTGCCTCGGCCCGCGCGGGCCCAGGTGGACCCGTTCGGCAACATTTTTCATGTACTCACCCTGGACGAGCCTCACGAAACGGTCATTGTCGGCGCCCGTGGCCAGGTTGATATCGACCCGTTGCGCGAGGCCGAGCACGAGGACCAGTCGGCGCTGCCGTTCCTGCGGTTCACCCGCTTGACCGAAGCGGACGAGGCCTTGCGCACCTTCGCTCGCGGGCAATGTGGACATCGGCGCGACCGTACGGCGTTGATCGACCTGATGCACGGGCTGAACGGGCACATGGCCTACGCGCCGGGCACCACTGAAATCGAGACCAGCGCAGCCCAGGCGTTCGCCAGTCGTAGCGGGGTGTGCCAGGATCACACTCATGCGTTCCTGGCCTGTGCCCGCAGCCTGGGCGTACCGGCGCGCTATGTGTCGGGCTACGTTTACAGCGCAGGCAGCGAGCACTTGGTCAGCCACGCCTGGGCCGAGGCCTGGCTGGATGGCGCCTGGTACAGCTTCGATGTGACCCACCAACTGTCCCGCCCCGAGCGACACCTGAAGCTGGCCGTAGGCCTGGATTACCTGGATGCCTGCCCGATACGCGGCATGCGTCGTGGCGGTGGGTGTGAGCAGATGCGGGCCAAGGTGGTAGTGACACCGGCAACGGTGATCACCTTGCAGCAACAGTAACGCAGCACCTGCCTGGCCTGCAGGCGCGTCAACCTGACCCGGGCCTACTGGCCTGAAGGCTGTTTGCGTCCCGCCATGTGCTTGAGATACCCCACCAGCAGATCCAGCTCCGAGTCTGGCAGCACGTTCGCCGAGAACCCTGGCATTTTTCCCTGGGGCCAGCGACGCAAGCTTTGCGGATCGCGGATATAACGCTTGAGGAAATCCCCTGCAAAGTATTCGGTGGGGTTGAAGGGAATATTCAGATCCGGACCAAACTGTGCGTCACCCGCGCCATTGAGGCGATGGCATGCCAGGCAGTTTTTCTGAAACAGTTCGAAGCCTTTGTTGACGGGATCGTCCTTGGCCAGCGTAGGCGCCGGCAGCAGGGCAGGGAAGCGGTCGGCCACGGCTGACAGGCGCTTGATGCTCGCCACTGCGTAGGGCCATTGCTCAGGGCTGATATGGCCTGCCTGGGGATCGGTCCAGACCAGGTAAAAAGGCCCGGCGCTGTGCTTGCCCTCACCCAGCGCAGGCCAGGGGCTGGCCGGGTCTTCGATCGCCAGCCAGGCTCTCGCGCCGCTCTTGTTAAGCAACGGCGCAGCGGGCATTTCAGCGGCGAAGCCGTCCAACGCTACGGCTTGCAGATGATCCTCAGGCTTCACATCGGTCAACAACGCCGCCAAGGGTACGGCGCGATAACTCATCGCTTTCTTGTAGGAAACGTCATCAGTGATCCGGACCGTCTGGGCCTGTGGATGCTTGAGCAGTTCTTCGGTTTGCCAAGTGCGCGTATTCGCGCCCAGTTCCAGCGTCAGCTGGGCGGCGTACAGGGGCGTGCCGAGCAGCAACGCCCCAAGCATGATAAGAGCCTTCAATGGATCGCCTTCCATGTCGAGTGGGGTGCGCAAAGGTTGGCACAGCCACTGTGGCCCGAACAACGAGCCCGTCGCTTTTTTTAGCGAGACAACACAGTATCGAGGCAGCTACCCGTGTATGGACTCAGCCGATTACCTTGGGAATATTCGGGAGAATCAACAGTAGCGTCGTGGCGAAGAGAATGAGTCCGGCTTGACGAACTTTCGAATGTTTGAACATGGCTGACCCGCCTTTTTTGTTATTTCCTGAGCCAGCCTGTGTCACTCCCTATGGCTGGCGTTGCACTTCCTGTCTGACAAGCGCCTCGGCAAAACCCGACGACTCTCTTGTACAAGGATTACATTAGGGGCCGCAGCCGACTTGGCTTAGATCCAATTCGTATCAATTCCTGGCGCGCAGTTATCAAACCGGTATGAGGCTTATTGCCATCCACATGAAGGACCTTTTGCTAGACAGCTTGGCCTCCTGAAACGGTTAACCCGATAGCACGCTACCGTTCGTCTGACCGTGCTCGTCAACGCTGTTGAGCGCTGGGGTCATTGAATTCATCCCCGCTGGGCTTATGGTTGGGGCATTGCATACAACCGTGGTTGAGGATGTCATGACCCAGGCTTTGATCTTCGATGCGTTGCGCACGCCCCGTGGCAAGGGCAAGGCCGACGGTGCCTTATACAGCGTCAAACCGGTGAGTCTGGCAAGTGGTCTGCTTGGCGCCTTGCAGCAGCGCATGGGGCTCGACACCGGTCAGGTGGACGACATCGTGCTCGGGTGTGTGACGCCGGTGGGCGACCAGGGAGCCGACATTGCCAAGACCGCCGCCGTGGTGGCGGGCTGGGATACCAGTGTGGCGGGTATGCAGCTCAACCGCTTCTGCGCTTCGGGTCTGGAAGCGGTAAACCTGGCGGCGATGAAGGTGCGTTCCGGTTTCGAAGAGCTGGTGGTGGCCGGCGGCGTCGAATCCATGTCCCGGGTGCCCATGGGCAGCGATGGTGGCGCCTGGGCGCTGGACCCACAAGCCAACCTGCAAGGAAATTTCATCCCCCAAGGCATCGGTGCGGATTTGATCGCCACCTTGGAAGGCTTCAGCCGCGAGGACGTCGACGCTTTCGCGCTGCGCTCCCAACAAAATGCCGCCCGGGCAAGGGCCGACGGTTCGTTCGACAGGTCCCTGGTGGCGGTACGGGACCAGAACGGCATCGTATTGCTGGATCACGACGAATTTATCCGTGCCGACTCTACGCTCGAAGGGCTGGGTAAGCTCAGGCCGAGTTTCGAGGCCATGGGCCAGATGGGCTTCGACGCCACGGCGCTCAGGGTCTACAGCCATGTCGAGCGGATCGACCATGTGCACACGCCGGGCAACAGCTCGGGAATCGTCGATGGCGCGGCGCTGATGCTGATTGGTTCTGAAACCAAGGGACGCGACCTGGGTTTGCGGCCCCGTGCGCGGATCGTCGCCACGGCCGTCACCAGTACCGACCCGACCATCATGCTCACCGGCCCGGCACCCGCCACCCGCAAGGCCTTGGCCAAGGCCGGGCTGCGGGTACAGGACATCGATCTTTTCGAGGTCAACGAAGCCTTTGCCTCGGTGGTGCTCAAGTTCATCAAGGACATGGCCATCGATCCGTCAATCGTCAACGTCAACGGTGGTTCCATCGCCCTGGGGCATCCCTTGGGAGCGACGGGGTGCGCCATTCTCGGCACCTTGCTCGATGAGTTGGAGGCGCGGCGCCTGCGCTATGGCCTGGCGACCTTATGCGTAGGTGGCGGCATGGGCATTGCCACGGTTATCGAGCGCTTCTGAGCCCGACTTCAGGAATGGTTTTTTCGAGGAATGTTGTTCATGAGCGATGCCATACGCTACGAAACCGGCCCGGACCGGATCGTCGTCCTGACCCTGGACATGCCGGGCCAGAGCGCCAACACCATGAATGCGGTGTATCGCGAAGCCATGGCGGCCTGCGTAGCCCGTTTGAGCGCTGAAAGAGACTTGATAGCGGGAGTAGTCATCACGTCCGCCAAGAAGACTTTTTTCGCTGGCGGTGACCTCAACGAACTGGTCAAGGTCCAGAGGACCGAGGCCAAGGCGTTCTACGACATGATCCTGGCCCTCAAGGCGCAATTGCGTGCGCTGGAAACGTTGGGCAGGCCAGTGGTGGCCGCCATCAACGGTGCGGCCCTCGGTGGTGGCTGGGAGATTTGCCTGGCCTGCCACCACCGCGTGGCGCTGGATGACCCGTCGCTGCAGATCGGCCTGCCGGAGGTCACCCTTGGCCTGCTGCCGGGCGGCGGCGGGGTGGTGCGGATGGTTCGCCTGCTTGGCCTGGAGAAAGCCCTGCCATACCTGCTCGAGGGTAAAAAGCTTCACCCTCGACAAGCGTTGCGGGCAGGCTTGATCGATGAGCTGGCGGCCGATCGTGACGAGTTGCTGTCCAAGGCGCGCGCCTGGATTCTTGCCAACCCGAACGCGGTCCAGCCTTGGGATATGAAGGGATACAAGATCCCGGGAGGCACGCCATCCGATCCTGGCGTTGCCCAGATGCTGGCAATTGCCCCATCGATCCTGCGCAGCAAGACCCAGGGATGCCTGCCCGCGCCCGAGAGAATCCTTTGCGCCGCGGTGGAAGGCGCCCAGGTCAACTTCGACGCGGCTCAGTTGATCGAAACCCGCTATTTCACTGAGCTGACCACCGGCCAAGTGTCGAAGAACCTGATCGGTACGTTCTGGTTCCAGCTCAACCAAATCAAGGCCGGAGGATCTCGCCCACAGGGCTTCGCGCCTTATCTGACAAAAAAGGTCGGTGTGCTCGGTGCCGGCATGATGGGCGCTGGCATCGCCTGTGTCTGCGCTCTGAGCGGAATCGAGGTGGTACTCAAGGATATCGACCTTCGCATGGCAGAGAAGGGCAAGGCCCGTTTGGTGGCGCTGCTGGACAGGAAAGTCGCCCGCGATGAGATGACCGTGCAACAGCGCGAGGCCACGCTGGCCCGAGTCCATATCACGGACAGCGATGCCGACCTCGCCGGTTGCGACCTGGTCATCGAAGCGGTGTTCGAAGATCGCGGCCTGAAAGCCAAGGTCTCGGCCGCAGCCCAAGCGGTGGCCGGGCGCGAGGCGGTCATTGCCTCCAACACCTCGACATTGCCCATTACCGGCCTGGCAACGGCGGTGCCGGACCCGGCGAAGTTCATCGGCCTGCATTTTTTCAGCCCCGTGGAAAAAATGCCTCTGGTGGAAATTATCAGGGGCGCCTGCACCAGCGATGAAACCCTGGCTCGCAGTTTCGATTTCGTCCTGCAAATCAACAAGACGCCGATTGTGGTCAATGACAGTCGCGGCTTCTTCACCTCAAGGGTATTCGGTACCTTCACCCAGGAAGGTATCGCCATGCTCGGCGAGGGCGTGAGCGCGCCCATGATCGAGGCTGAAGCGCGCAAGGCCGGCATGCCGGTCGGCCCTCTGGCGGTTTCTGACGAAGTTTCCCTCAGCTTGATGAGTCATATCCGCACCCAAACCCTCCTGGACCTGCGAGCGGAAGGGAAAACACCGGTCGACCACCCGGCGTTCGCGGTGATCGATCTGCTGCTCAACGAATACAAACGTCCCGGTAAAGCCGCTGGCGCGGGTTTCTACGACTATCCGGCCAATGGGCCGAAGCATTTGTGGCCGGGCCTCAAGACGCGTTTCGAGAACGTTGGCAGGCAAATCTCCGAGCAGGACATTCGTGACCGTCTGCTGTTTATCCAGGCCCTGGAAACTGTGCGCTGTATGGAAGAGGGTGTACTCGCTTCGACCGCAGACGCCAACGTCGGGTCGGTTTTCGGCATCGGCTTCGCGGTCTGGACCGGCGGCGCGTTGCAGTTCATCAACCAGTACGGCCTGAAGGATTTCGTTGCCCGCGCCCAGTATCTGTCCGAGCAATATGGCGAGCGTTTCGCTCCGCCGGCCCTGCTGTTGGAAAAAGCCGCGAGGCAGGAGCTGTTCTGACCGTGAGGAAAGGCTTGCCTTGGAGCAGTGTTTCGAGGCAGGCTCTGGTGTGCAATATTCCCATCACCGTGTCAGGTATTTTTTATGTCGCTACGCATCTGCATCTTGGAGACCGATATCCTGCGTCCGGAATTGGCCGATCAATATCAGGGCTACGGGCAGATGTTCCAGCGCCTGTTCTCGCAACAGCCCATCGAGGCGCAATTCGTCGTCTACAACGTGATGCAAGGCCATTACCCCAGCGACGACGAGCAGTTCGACGCCTATCTGGTGACTGGCAGCAAGGCGGACTCCTTTGGCACCGACCCCTGGATCCAGACGCTCAAGAGCTTCCTGCTGGATCGCTATAAGCGCGGCGACAAATTGCTGGGCGTCTGTTTCGGGCATCAATTACTGGCGCTACTGCTGGGCGGCAAGGCTGAACGTGCGACCCAAGGCTGGGGCGTGGGCACCCATCGCTATAAATTGGCGGCCAAGGCGCCGTGGATGAGCCCGGTGATGGAAGAACTGACTTTGCTGATCAGCCACCAGGACCAGGTCACTCAATTGCCCGAGAACGCCACGGTCATCGCCTCCAGCGATTTCTGCCCATACGCGGCTTATCACATCGATGATCAGGTGCTGTGCTTCCAGGGCCATCCCGAGTTTCTCCACGACTACTCCCGGGCGCTGCTGGATCTCCGTCAGCAACACCTGGGGGAGCAGGTCTACAGTCAAGGCATTGCGAGCCTTGAACAGGAGCACCACGGCACGACGGTGGCGGAGTGGATGATGCGTTTTGTGGCACACAAACCGCAGGCCTGACAGACCCTGCGTTCGCCGACGCTGCGTACCCTCTCCCATACGCAGCGAAACCCCTGTGGGAGCGAGCCTGCTCGCGATAACGGCGACAGTACTCCCGCAGAATGACGGTGCGCTACAACCACCCCGACCGCTTGAAGCTGGCCCACAACGCGGTGCATCCCACGGTAATCACGCCCAGCACCATGAAATACCCGTAGTGCCAGCTCAACTCCGGCATATCCTCGAAATTCATGCCGTAGATCCCCGCCACCGCCGTCGGGAACGCCAGGATGGCCGCCCAGGCCGCGAACTTGCGCTGCACCACGCTCTGGCGTGATGCCTCGAGCAGCACGCCGACCTCAATGGTCTGGCTGGCGATGTCCGCCAAGGTGGTCAGGTCTTCCATTTGTCGTGTGACATGGATCTGCACGTCGCGGAAATACGGACGCATATTTTTGTCGATGAAAGGGAAGTTCAGCTTTTGCAGTTCTTCGCTGATCTCCACCATCGGCGCCGCATAACGACGCAGGCGCAGCACGTCCCGGCGCAGGCTATGCAGTTTCTGGATATCCCGTTCGTTCAAGGCGCTGCATAGCACATACCGCTCCAGCTCATCGATCTCGGCATGAATGGCTTCGCCCATTGGCTGGTAGTTTTCGATCACGAAATCGAGGATCGCATAGAGCACGAAATCTTCTCCGTGTTCCAGCAGAAGGGGACGTGCCTCACAGCGCTGTCGGACGTGGGCGTAGGAGGCCGAATGGCCGTTGCGGGCAGTGATGATGTAACCCTTGCCGGCGAAGATATGGGTTTCGATGAACTGGAGTTTGCCGTCCTTGCGTATTGGCGAATACGTCACGATGAACAGCGCATCGCCGAAAGTCTCCAGCTTCGGGCGGCTGTGCTTCTCCATGGCGTCTTCGATGGCGAGCTCATGCAAGTTGAATTGACGCTGCAGATTGGTCAGTTCTTCGGCATTGGGCTCTTCAAGACCGATCCACACGAAATGGCCGGGTTTGGCAGCCCAGGCGCTGCCTTCGTCGAGAGTGATGTTGGTGACTTTCTTTCCGGCGCTGTATACCGCAGCAGCAACGACTCTACCCATAATGGCGGTTCACTTCTCTTCTTCTAATTGGCAGTCAGGCAGTGTGCAGCTTAGCGTGCCCTGATGCTTGAGAGTCAGCAAAATCCATCGAGTTCGCAGGAAAAAGAAACCCGCCATGCGGGCGGGTTTTGCGGGTTCAAGCGTTCTTCACCTGTCGATCCATCGACTCGATGCATTCACGCATTTGCTCGCGACATTGGGCCATGAGCCGAGGCATGTCCTCCATGCCAAGCCCAGCTGTGGGAATGACCGGCAACGAGCGTATGAGAATGTCACCACTGCGCCAGCGATTGAGGCGCATGTGGTTGACGTAATTGCTGACGCACACCGGGACAATCGGCACTCCGGCGGCAATCGCCATCTGAAAGGCGCCTTTCTTGAACGCCAGCAACTCATGACCTAGATTGCGCGTACCTTCCGGGAACACCCAGATGGACGTTTCCTCGTGCTGCAGTGTATGGGTGGTGGTCAGCATCGACCGACGTGCCTTGATCGCATTGCCACGATCGATCAACACGTTTCCCGCCAGCCAGAACAACTGCCCGAACAGCGGCACCCATTTCAGGCTTTTCTTGCCGATACAGACCGTACGATGGGGCACCACGTTGCCAAACACGAACAGGTCATAGTTGGATTGATGGTTGGCGATGATCACGCAGCTCGGAGGCTTATTGGCCAGCGTTTCGATCTCGGCCTTGACCCGCAGGCCCAAGATCCGCATCGCGGGCCAGGCATACAGCCTCGCGCATAAACGGCTGTTGTCCGGATTGAACGGGCGGCATACCCCCAGGACCAGACCGAGTACACCCGCCAGGATAAAGTGCAGGCCCATCAACAACATGCGCAGTACGAACAACATCTACAGGCCCCACTGGGACAAAGGTGGCGCAGTGTACGGATGTGCACTGTTTTCGGCAATTCTCGCTACGGGCAGGTGAGATGGACGATCTTCAACGACATGTTTCGAACTAACGCGTAAGAAGCGAGCTAGAGCGGCTAGAGATTTTAAACGCGAGGTGTAATAAAAAGCCCGACACTGGGTCGTAATGCCGTTCACTCAAGACTTGCCCGGTTCATTGTGGCGAGGGGATTTATCCCCGCTGGGCTGCGAAGCAGCCCCAATACAGGCGACTCAATCCGCCTGATGCACCGAGTAACAGGGCTTTGGAACTGCTGCGCAGCCCAGCGGGGATAAATCCCCTCGCCACAGGTGCATTGTGTTTCTTAAGTGAACAGCTTTACGACGCTGGGGTCGGGCTTTCCTTCGAGCAGTCAGTGCGTTAGCCCATATATTCCTGGTCCAGCAGAATGGCACTGTCCAGCGTTTCCAACAGGGCCTTGCGGACTTTCAACTTGGTGTTCTTGTGAGCGCTCATGTTGATCTTTTTCAACTGACGCGCGGCCTCCATGGCCGCACCTTGCAGCTCTTGCGCCGATACCACTTTGTCGAGGAAGCCGGCATCCACGGCGCTCTGCGGATCGAACATCTCGGCATTGATGACCGAGCGATGGAAGGCCGACTTACGTAACCGATCGCGGGCCAGTTCGATACCGGCGTGGTGCATGGTCATGCCGATCTGCACCTCGTTCAGGCCGATGGTGAACGGCCCCTCGACACCAATGCGGTAATCCGCCGAGAGCAACAGGAAAGCGCCCTTGGCCACCGCGTGCCCCGGGCAGGCGACAACGACGGGGAAGGGGTGGGACAACAGGCGACGGGCCAGGGTCGAACCGGCAGTGACCAGGCTCACCGCTTCCTTGGGGCCGGCGGTCATGACTTTGAGATCGTAACCGCCGGACAGAATCCCTGGCTGCCCGGTAATGATTACCACCGCGCGGTCTGCCGTAGCCTGGTCCAGCGCAGCGTTGAACGCCGTAATCACATCCGGCGAAATGGCGTTGACCTTGCCGTTGTTCAAGGTCAGGGTCGCGATACCATCCTCTAGGTGGTAGGCAATCAGATCGCTCATGGCGCTATTCCTTGTAAGAGAAGTGACGCAGACGTTACCCACCGCCGCAGGTCCGGTAAAGCGCTATGACTGACTCACCGGTCAGCCTTCCGGCACCGCAAACGCCCCGAACCGCCCGACCGGCCGCGCCCCCCGTTAAAGAACAGTGCGCTGACATACCCGAAGATTGTCCGGTTTGCCATGCGCCAGCCTGTTTGGAACCCCGATCCCTTTAACCGCATGAAAATTCTGAAAAAAACCTTTGCCATTGGAAAGCCTTTCGACTACATTAGCGCGCCTCGACAGACTGAACAGTTTGCCGAGACACGGTGAAGTGTCCGAGTGGCTTAAGGAGCACGCCTGGAAAGTGTGTATACAGGAAACTGTATCGAGAGTTCGAATCTCTCCTTCACCGCCAAATTCTGAAAACACAAACCCCTGATTTTCCTGGAGAAAGTCGGGGGTTTGTGGTTTTTGGCGTCGTGAAAAACCGGTGATATGGGAACAGCAGGGGATTCAAACCGTTCAAGCGGAGCGTTCTTCGGTGCCGGTCGGCTGCTGACTCAAACACTCAATCCCCTCTGGCACCGCCCCTCGGATGAAACTAAGCTAGAGCCCGACTGCTTTCCCGTAATTGGATATGAAAGATGAAAAGGATTTTGTGCAGCGCAATCGCGCTGAGTACGCTCATTGCGTTCTCGAACCCCGTCTACGCCGGGCCTTCTTCTCTGGATGACGCTCGCGCCCTCGTTGCTCAAACCGGAATGGGCAAGAAGCTCTCTTCCCTTGCGCTCCTGACAGCGAAAAGCACTACCACTTACGCGATGATCGCCGAGAAGCTGGGGAATGCGAGCGCAAACAGCGCGGTGTCCGACGAGATCAATGCGTTGCTGCCGAAATATCAACCCAAATGGGATGAAAGCCTTGCAGCAGCTTATGAGAGGTCGTTCTCCAAGGAAGAACTGTCATCGCTTGCCTCTGAAGGTCGCGCTTCAAAATACGCGCCGGAGGTCAGGGAGCGGCAGGCCGGGATCGGCCGCTACATGGAGTCGAACGCCAAGCCCATCCTGGTCGGCCTGGTTTCCGATGCGCTCAAGGCAGCCATGTCCAAGCACGTGCCTCAATAGATCGCGAAACGCACCCTCTCGAATCGAAAGGGACGACTGGCCAATCGGGATGTCTATCGCCAACAGGATCCCCAATGGCCAGGACATCCCATGCCTCATCCCCGTATCGGTTTCGCTTGCCAATACCGACATCCCGCGCGCGACCTGTCAGCGAGTGAACTGAAGACGATCGAAAGCTCCTTCAACCCACGCACCACCACGCTGCGTTGGATGGATGGGGTCGAGCCGCAGGTGGCCCGCGACAGGTTGGTCGACATCGTGGTCCACAACCTCGAAGCCCAGCTGCGCTTGATTGCCTATGTGGCCGAGCTGCCACCCACGTTACGCATGCTTCGATTGAGCAGCGACCTGTTGCCTTTCTACAGCCACGAAAAGGTGCGCGGTTTCTATCTGGACCGCATGATCCAGAGCCTGCTGGAGGAGCGCTTCGCCGCGATTGGTCTATCCGCACGCGCCGCGGATGTTCGCCTGTCGTTTCATCCCGGCCAGTATTGCGTGTTGGGTTCGGACAAGCCGACAGTGGTCGAGAACAGCATCGCCGAATTCGAGTACCACGCCGACATGATCAGGATGATGGGCTACGGCCGTCGCTTCCAGGATTTCAAATGCAATGTCCATATAGCCGGTCGGCTGGGCAGCGAAGGGGTCCGTTCTGTCTGGTCACGGTTATCGGAGGTGGCGCGCAATTGCATCACCTTCGAGAACGAAGAGAAGACCTACGGGGTGGATGACTGTCTGCAGCTGGCGGATCTGGCGCCGGTTGTCCTGGATATTCATCACTGCTGGATCAACGAAAACGACTACATTGCCCCGGATGCGCAACGGGTCGAACGCATTATCGATAGTTGGCGCGGTGTGCGGCCCACCATGCATTACTCACAGCCGCCGGAGCGCCTCCAGGACCTGGGTTTTGACGCCGAGCACAAATTGGAAATGGAGGCGTTGCTCAAGGTGGTTTCCAAGCGTGATCTATATGGTCACAGCGCCCGGATGTGGAATCGTTGGACGAACGATTATGCCCTCAAGTTTCTGGACCGCTTCGACATCATGCTGGAGGCCAAGGACAAGAACCTGGCTGCACTGGCGTTCCATGAACATTTCGTCTCGACACTGAGTGAACGTGACCGCTCAAACAGCATCGTGCAACCCCTCGGCAGTATCGAGCAAAAGCATCCCGGTACATGTGGTTAAGGTTCTCTTGAAGAGAGTCTTATCAGATGAATCGCCGGGAGAAAACATCATGTTCATATGGAAGAGTCCAACGGTCCGCTTTCGAGCGCTTGCGGTGTGCCTGGTACTTTCAACGGGCACCGCGTTGGCTTCGCAAACCGCCAACCAGGACGCCAATGCACATCGGGTGCGCCAGGCGTTTGCGGATTGGCAGCACGGCAGGGGCACCGTTTTCGATTTGCTGGCGCCTGATGCGACGTGGACCGTCGCCGGATCCAGCCCCGTTTCCGCCGTGTATGGCAGCAAGGCCGATTTGATGGAGCGCGCCGTACGCCCCATCAGCGCCCGGCTGGCGACACCCATTTCCCCAACCGTCGAAAGTATCGTGGCCGATGACGATATCGTCGTGGTGCTATGGCATGGAGAAGCGACAGCACTGGATCGCAAGCCCTATAACAACACCTATCTTTGGCATATGACATTCAAGGATGGGCGGGTCATCGACGTGAAGGCGTTTCTGGATACTTTTGTGCTGAACGATCTCTTGGTTCGTGTGAAGCCAACCCGTTAGCGGTCTTTCTTTGCTTCGTTCATTCAAGGAGGGTGGCATGGGCTCACATCGTGTCCTAGCCTTGCCTTGACTGGAAAATCCCACTGGTCGCACCGGAAAGTAACCCGGGGAGTCATGGAATGACCAAAAGAAAAGGAACTCATTTAGTGGCCGGTCTGGAAAAGATCAGCGGCGCGGCGGGCATTTTCGGCATTTGCTATTCGATACTTACATGGAGCGGTGTAGGGAAAGGATTCAGCCCCTTCAGCCTGGGCGCCTGGAAGAAGACCCTTGGAAAGCTTGTCGAGGACGGGCATGCCACAACTTTCCTGATCGTAGGCGAGAACATCACGCTGACAGGTATCAGTGAGGACGGCTGGGAGTTCAATACAGGGAATCTTGGGGAAATGGATTGGGCCCGCACCACGGGAAGCTCAACGACTTACGTTTACTATATCGGTGTCAACAAGCAGTTCGTGAAGAAGTACAAGACCCTTGCAGCCAAGCTGAAAAAGACCAAGACCACTTACGATGCTTTCTGGCCAAACCTTCCTTTGGCGAACACTCAGTATCAGAACTGTGTCAGCCATAGTCATTACTTGATTTCCGAGCTCGGCCTTGCGCACTGGGGAAATACCGTCAAGGGCTGGTGGATGCCATCCGCCAGTAACTGGGTGGATTGGTTCAAGAGTTTCGCCCCCGTACAACGAGACGGGTTCAGTTGGAAATACAAGAAGTTCGACAGTATCAATACCCATATTCCCGTTACTCGATAGGCGACCCAAGCGTTTTGTGTTCAATGCGTTGGCGATTCAGAACGAAAGCTGTCAGAGATGGTCTTTCGAAGGCCAGAAATTCAACTTCTCAGAGTACGCACTATGAGTCTGATCGATTGCCCTGAATGCGCTTCCCGGATCTCTGACAAGGCTTACGCCTGCCCTCATTGTGGCAACCCCTTCCGGGAACCGAGTTTCCGGCTGACGGAGAAAAACGTCGGTCAGATTGCCGGGGTTACCGGAGTCTGGCTCACGGCGCCCTGGATAGCGCGCATGGTGTTTGGCGTTGTAGCTGTGATCGCTGTAGCGGCGGTGTTGATCTTGCGCTGATTCGCACAGAAGTACATGGAACGGCTCGTTGGATAACGAGCCGTTTTTTCAACTTTCGATTGTTATCTGGCAGTGCCGCTGTGACGCCATTGCCTCCATCGAAGGTTCTGTCACCTGGTGAAAATACCTCAGACAGCCGCCAACTGACGCAAACCGCGTTCGGTCACGGCATCGATGTAACTCGGGTCGCCATAGATCCGCGCCAGCAGGATCGCTCCCTCGAAATCGGCCACCAGTTGCCGCGCGAGGCCGTGCGCCTCGGCCTCGCTGTAGGCGGTGCGGTAGAGTTCGGCGAACGCTGCGGTCCAGTCATCCAGGAAGCGCCGGATCGGTTCCATGAGTTCAACCTTCCCATAGGTGGCATCGACTGCCACCACGCCCATCAGACAACCAATCGAGTCATCCTGGAAAAGTCTCTTGGCCTTGCGGCCCATACTTGCGAGCCGTTCCCGCGCGGTCATTTTTTCATCGGCGGCAATGGCGAACAGCGTCTGCTTCAAGCGTTCGTGGGTCCATTCCAGCACGTCGCGCAGGAGCGCTTCCTTGTTGGGGTAGTGGTGGTAGAAGGACGCCTTGGTCAGGCCGCAGGCGGAGGACAATTCATCCATGGTGGTGCCATGGTAGCCGAGGCGCTTGAAGGTATTGGCGCAGCGCAGAAGAAGCTCGTCGCGAGGGATTTTCGGTGGACGCACGGGAGGGCTTCCTGGTGGCGATCATGGAAATTGATTCTATGTCATAAGCCATGGCGTCTCAATTTGACGGTTACCGAATGTTTGTTTAGTTTGTTCAAACCAAACGTTCAGTAAGTAACTGGGCGTCTGGGGCCTCCCTCCCTCGCGTCATGAACCCAGGAGAGTTTTCCATGAGCGAAGCCAACAGCGGTCCGGGTCGAGTCACTCGGGAGCAGCGTGGTCATCTGTTTCTTGTCGGCCTGGACCGGGCCGGTAAACGTAATGCGTTCGATAGTGCGCTGTTGACCGACTTCGCCCTGGCCCTGGGCGAATATGAACGCAATGACGAGATGCGTTGCGCCGTGGTGTTTGCCCATGGCGAGCATTTCACTGCCGGCCTCGACCTGATGGAGCTGACGCCGAAGCTGGCTTCGGGCGGTTTCAAATACCCGGACGAGGGCATTGATCCGTGGGGCGTCTCAAAACCGCGTCGCAGCAAACCGGTGGTCCTGGCCGTGCAAGGCACCTGCTGGACCGCTGGTATCGAACTGGTGCTCAACGCTGACATCGCCATTGCCGCCAGCAATGCCCGTTTCGCTCATCTGGAAGTGCTGCGCGGTATTGCGCCATCCGGCGGCTCGACCGTGCGTTTCACCCAGGCTGCCGGCTGGACCGACGCCATGCGTTACATGCTGACCGGTGAAGAATTCAATGCCCAGGATGCGCTGCGCATGCGCCTGCTGACCGAGGTCGTCGAGCCGGGCCAGGAACTGGCTCGCGCCATCGACTATGCCGAGCGCATTGCCAAGGCAGCCCCTCTGGCGATCAGGGCCACCTTGCAGTCCGCTTTCCAGGCCCGTGACGAAGGTGACGACGCGGCGCTTTCCTCGCTCAATGAGCGGTTGTTCGCCTTGATCAAGAGCGACGACGTGCGCGAAGGCGTCATGGCAATGATTCAAAAGCGTGAACCAGTGTTCAAAGGTCGTTAATTCACAGGGCAGGGCAGGTGATGGGGCATTACCAAGGCGCCATGGATTTTACCGTGGTCGATCAACCGACTCTGGTGGCGGACGATGGCTATCGCCTGGCCGCCATCCGCTATCGTGCCCAAGGGACGCTGAAGGGCAATCTGATCATGGCGGGCGCGACTGGCGTGCAGCAGCGCTTTTATCGTCGCTTTGCCGAGCATGCCAGTCAGCAGGGGTTCAATGTCCTGACAATCGACTACCGAGGCGTCGGGGCGTCCGGGCCGGAGTCCCTGAAAGGTTTCGAGATGTCTTACCTGGACTGGGGACGGCGCGATCTGGCGGCGGCCGTCGAGCATATGGATGACGGCCGGACGCCGCTGTATTGGGTCGGACACTCCTTTGGCGGGCATGCCTTGGGCTTGTTGCCGAACCATCACAAGATCACGGCAGCCTATTGCTTCGGTACGGGTGCCGGCTGGGCCGGTTGGATGCCCAGACTGGAAGCGTTCAAGGTTCGTTTGCTGTGGCGGTGCGTCCTGCCGCTGATTGTGGCCTGCAAGGGCTACATGGCGTGGAGCCTGCTGGGAATGGGCGATGACCTGCCGCTCGGGGTCTACAAGGACTGGCGCCGCTGGTGCGTTTATCCCCATTACTTCTTCGATGATCCGTCCATGACGGCTGTCGCTGATCAGTACGCGCAAGTGCGCACGCCTTGCATGTTTGCCAACGCGGTGGATGATCCCTGGGCGCCGCCGGTATCCCGGGACGCCTTCATCAAAGGCTATCGCAATGTGCCGTTGCAGGTGCGTGACCTGCATCCCGAGGAGAAAAAACAAACCATCGGCCACATGGGATACTTCCGGCCAACGGCGGCGCCGATCTGGGATGAAGTGCTCGACTGGCTGCTTGGCCATCAGCCGCTCAGGTATTCAACGCCGACTGCGGTGTGTCCGGATTGAGCTGCTGGCGCCGGAACTGTCCCGGTGGCAGGCCATGTATCTGGCGAAAGCGCCTGGAAAAATAAGCTTCGTCGGCGAACCCGCACAACCTCGCCACTTCGCCCACCGGGCGGGTGCCGTTGAGCAAGTAATTGCGCGCCGCATGCATCCTGCGCTCAAGCACCAGTTCGGTGAAGGTCTTGCCGATTTCCTTGCGCAACCAGTGGGTCAGGTAAGTGGGCGACAGGTAAGTCGCGGCGGCGACTTTGATCAGGTTGAGATCGGGGTCGGCGATGTTCTTGCGCAGGTATTCGGACATCCTGCCCAACGCATCGCGCCGGCTGACTTCGGCGGCGTTTTCTTCAGCCAATCGCTTGAGCGGCTCGGCATACAAGGCACAGACGCTGCCGATCAGTTGCAGCAGTAACCCCTTGAGCATCTCTCGGGTGCCGAATTGACGGTTTTCATCCAGCACGCGCATTTGCTCGATCAACCCGCAGACCTTGCTGAAATCCTCCTGGCCCAGAATGAAATCCAAGTGCTCCTGGAAACGGAACGGCGATAACTCGGGGGCCAGGAGAATCGAGACTTCCTCCAGGTCCATCGGGTCGCATTGCAGATGCGGCAACAGGAAGGTCTGGGAAAAGTTGATCACGATGAAGCTGCTGTCCGCCGGATGCGGAATCACATGCACGCGATGGGGCAGGATGAAAGCCAGTGTGTTACGGGGAAATGGGCGCTGGACGTTGCCGATGTGTTGCACGGTGTCGCCGCCGAGGTTGATCTGGATCTGGAAATATTCGTGGCGATGGGGACTGGTTTCGGCTCGCCGGCCCTTTTTGTCGCGGATGTAGAAGTCCGTCAGTTCGCTGCGTTGTTGCATGAAATAGGTGGGTACCTGGCTCGGTGATGACATCGCCTGGGGATCCTCGACTGGTACGGAGGGAGGCGTTGATTGTGACGGGGCTCTTAAGTGATTTTCAAGGAGTCATACGATGACGTGGGCTAAGGGAGAAATTTATTTTCAAACAAGGGAAAGAGGCACTGTCCAAAATTCAAAAAATACTCTCAAATAATTTTTGCTTTAAAAACAATCAGTTAGTAATTTTTTTGTGACTTCATGAAAATTTTCACTGGCTTTTGCTTTTTGGACAGGTTTTTCACTCGCGGTGGCAAAGATAAAAAATGATCTAACGCTTCCATTGATTTTGCGGTGTTGTACGACCACTGTCGGGCTCTCGATTTTTCTAACAATAACGAGGGCTTATCCATGTCGAGTTCACAAACCTCCCAGGCTGGCGCGTCGCCGGCGCAGGCCGGCGCCCGAGATGCCGCAGCGTCGACCAGGCTGCCGTCCCGTCGGCGCTGGTTCATGCTGTCGCTGTTGTTGATCGCGACGATCATCAATTACATCGACCGGGTGAACATTTCGATTGCCGCGCCGTTCCTGGCCAAGGACCTGGGTCTGGACAAGATTGAGATGGGCCTGATCTTTTCTGCTTTCGCCTGGACCTACGCCATCGCATTGGTGCCCGCCGGGTTCATTGCCGATCGCTTCGGGTCGCGGTTCACCTACGGGGTATCGCTGATCAGTTGGTCGACAGTCACCGTGTGCCAGGGCTTCGCCACGGGATTCGCTTCACTGTTCGGCCTGCGCCTGGCCGTCGGCGCCATGGAGGCACCGGCGTTTCCGGCCAACAGCCGGGCGGTCACGGTGTGGTTCCCGGCGCGGGAGCGCGGCATGGCCAGCAGTATCTATGTCTGCGGCCAGTATTTGGGCACCGCATTGTTTACCGGTGCGTTGCTCTGGCTGGCGACTACTTTCGACTGGCGCCATGTGTTCTACAGCACGGGCGCGCTCGGTATCGTTTTTGGCGTGGCCTGGCTGTTCCTGTATCGCGATCCGATGAACTGCAAGAAGGTCAGCAAGGAAGAGCTGAAGTACATCGAGGCCGGGGGCGGACTGGTCAAGAGCAGTCAGGAACGCACCCGCTTCAACTGGCGGCAGATTGCCGAACTGTTCAGCTATCGGCAGGTCTGGGCGATCTGCATCGGCAAATTCGCCAGCACCTCGGCGCTGTATTTCTTTCTCACCTGGTTCCCGACGTACCTCATCGAAGAGCGTCAACTGACGACGATCAAGGCCGGGATCTTTGCGGTGATGCCATTCGTGGGCGCGACGGTGGGCATCCTGCTTGCTGGGATCGTGTCTGACCTGTTGATCCGCCGTGGCTATTCGCTGTCCTTCGCCCGCAAGCTGCCGCTGGTGGTGGGTTCTATGCTGGGCATGTCCATCGTCCTGGTGAACTTCACCGATTCGAACGCGATCTGCATCGCCGTGCTGACGATTGCCTTCTTCGCCCAGGGCATTGCGTCGTCTTCCTGGGCGGCGGTGTCGGAAGTGGCGCCCAAGGAACTGATCGGGTTGACCGGCGGGATCACCAGCCTGGCCGCCAATATCGGCGGCATTGTCACCCCCATCGTGATCGGCGCGATCGTCCACAAGACCGGCTCGTTTGCCTTGGCCTTCTGGTTCATCGGCGGTGTCGCGCTGATCGGCACCTTGTCTTACTCATTGCTGCTCGGTCGCCTGTATCGCATCGAACTCAAGGCTCGCTGAGTCACGACAACCGATTTCTCCAATACGAGGCGGCTTTCGTCCAACTTCGCAACAGACAGCCGCCGTACGCTGACCCTTCCATCAGGACTTTTATCAGGATGAACATGCCCGAGTACGTCTTTACCCCCGACCTGCCCGTGACCTTGCCGGTAGCCGGCAGCCCCCAGCGTTTTCCCGTGGGGCGGGTATTTTGCGTCGGCCGCAATTACCCTTGGCCAGATACTCAAGGCCAGTCCCGACAACCGCCAGTGTTCTTCATGAAGCCGGCGAGCACCGTGATAGAGGCGGTGGGCGAGATGGCTTATCCGTCCGTGACAGAGGAATTCGTCCACGAAATCGAGCTGGTCGTCGCCATCGGCGAGGGCGGTGCTCACATTCCCGAAAGCCAGGCCCTGGCCTATGTGTGGGGCTACGCGGCGGGCCTTGATCTGACCCGGCGTGATGTCCAGCGCATGGCCAAGCGCAACGGCCTGGCATGGGAGGGCGCCAAAGTGTTTGATGGCGCCGCGCCAATGACCGCCATTGTGCCGGTGGCGCAAGCCGGTCATCCGCAGGGCGAATTGTGGTTGAGCGTGAACGGCGAGGAACGCCAGCGCGACAGCCTCGACAGCCAGATCTGGTCGGTCAGCGAAGTCATCAGCCGCATTTCCCAATCGGTGCCCCTCAGGGCCGGTGACCTGATCATGACCGGCAGCCCGGCGGGCGTCGATCTGTTGTTGCCGGGGGATGTCGTCACCGCTGGCATCGATGGTCTCGGCGAACTGGAAATGCGCGTCGGCCCGCGCCCGTAAACCTGGCAATCGTCCTACTGATTTGAGAAAGGGAGCACCACATGTCCAATACCTTGAAAGTAGCGCTGGTGACCGGTGCCGGCAGCGGCATCGGTCGCGCCGTCGCCTTGGGGCTGATGCAGGATGGATTCACCCTGGTGTTGGCGGGACGCCGCACGGAACCCTTGCAAGCATTGGTCGAACTGGCCGCCGCCGAGGGCCGTGAAGCGCTGGCGGTGCCCACCGATGTGCGTGATCCGGCCAGTGTCGACGCGCTGTTTGCAACCATCGCCGAGGTCTACGGACGTCTGGACGTTGTGTTCAATAACGCCGGGATCAACGCCCCGGCCGTGCCTCTGGATGAGTTGACGTTCGAACAATGGCGCAACGTGATCGACACCAACCTCAACGGGGTTTTCCTCTGCGCCCGTGGCGCGTTCGGGCTGATGCGCCGGCAACAACCCCAGGGCGGACGCATCATCAACAACGGCTCGATTTCCGCTCATACGCCACGCCCCTTCAGCAGTGCCTATACCGCCAGCAAACACGCGGTACTGGGACTGACCAAATCACTGGCCCTGGACGGCCGCGAATTCAACATCGCCTGCAGTCAGATCGACATCGGCAACGCCCTGACGGAGATGTCGGTGCGCATGACCAAAGGCGTGCGCCAGGCCAACGGCACCGTCGCGGTGGAGCCGATGGTCGACGTCAGTCATGTGGCTGACGCGGTGCGCTACATCGCTGGCCTGCCGCTGTCGGCCAACGTCCTGAACATGACCATCATGGCCACCGCCATGCCCTTTGCCGGCCGCGGTTGAGCCGGCGTTTTTATTCGCTACACGAGGTCTCCATGAAGCCAGAAGTCTTGCAGCTCAGCCCGATCCTGATCCCTGAAATCAATACCCGGCTCAACGAGCTGTTTACCATCCGGCGCTATTTCGAACAGGCCGACAAAACCGCCTATGTGCAGGAGCATGGCGCCAACATTCGCGGTGTGATCACCGGTGGGCACACCGGTATCAGCCAGGCGCTCATGGCACAACTGCCCAGACTGGAGGTGGTCGCGGTCAACGGTGTAGGCACCGACGCAGTGGACCTGGCCTATGCCAGGGATCGCGGCATTCGTGTCACTGCCACCATCGGCGCGCTGACCGAAGACGTCGCCGACCTGGCCATCGGATTATTGATCGCTGTGTGCCGTGGCTTGTGCACCGGTGATCGCTACGTACGCTCCGGCCAATGGCCGCAGAGCCCGACACCGTTGGCACCGCTGCCATTGGCTCGTCAGGTGTCGGGCATGCGCATCGGCATCGTCGGCATGGGCCGCGTCGGTCGTGCCGTGGCGATCCGCGCCGCCGCGTTCGGGTGCGCGATCAGCTATACCGACCTGCAACCCATGAATGACGTGAGCCACCGGTTCGTTGCCGACCTCAAACAGTTGGCGAGTGAGAGTGACGCACTGATTCTTGCCGCCGCCGCCGACAAGGCCGAAGCGATCATCGACGCCCAAGTGCTGCAAGCCCTGGGGAAGGGCGGCTACCTGATCAACGTGGCCCGGGGCAAGCTGGTCAACGAGACCGATCTGGTCGCAGCACTGAACGCCGGAGACATCGCCGGCGCGGCGCTGGATGTGTTCGTCGACGAACCGAACGTTCCCGAAACGTTGTTTGGCAATGAACATGTCGTCCTGCAACCTCATCGCGCCAGCGCAACGTTGCAGACCCGCACGCGCATGGGAGAAATGGTGGTGGCCAGCCTGGTGGACAGTTTTGCCGGAAAAGTACCGCAAGGGTGCGTGACGGGGTGAGCGCTTAACGTCCGAACGGGTAGTGCTCGATACGACAGGCATGACTGTTGCCATCGCCTTTGCAGATACCGTCCAGGTAGCGGTAGTCGACTCGCACCGACTGCCCTTTCCTGGGCCATTGCCGGCGGGGAAGCGTGGCCTGGTAGTCGGCCGTTTCCGGCGTGAACGTGAGTGTCGTTCCTTCCTTTGGGCACTCTACCGTGGCCGACTTCGGGCTTGCCGTCAGGACCTTGGCTTGTAGTTGTGGGAAAGGGCGTTTAAGTACGTCAGTGATGTGCAGTTCCAGACGGCAGATTTGCCAGGTGGCTGCCTGTACGGGATCGCACAGGACCAAGAGTGCCAACGCGAACGGCACAAGATAGGCGGCTTGTTTTTTCATGTCATTTTCCCTGAGAGCCCCGATTCCATTCAACGCCACCAGGCTGCTTCAGGATCATGGCAGCAAACGCACAGCTTATTGCCGTCAAGGTCCCGAAAGTAGGCGCCGTAATAATCGGGGTGATAGTGGGGCCTTAATCCTGGAGGGCCTTCACAAGTGGCCCCGAGAGCCAACGCTGTAGCGTGGCTTTTCCTGACCGCCTCTCGGTTGGGCGCGAGTAGCGCCACCATCTGCCCATTGCCGGGCTCACTGGCGTGGCCGTCAAACGGTGTGCCTATGACAAAGATCGGGCGGGGAGAGGCTGGCGCGACCCAACCGGCCCAAGCCTTGCTCGCTTCGCAGAATTTCAACGTGAGGCCCAGGCCAGCCATTATCTTTGAATAGAAAGCGAAGGCACGATCGAAGTCGCGTATACCTACATAAACGTGGGATATCATGACAGTCACCACTGAGGCTATGGATCAACGGGTTTACCAAGCCTGAGAAGTAAAAAGGAACTTTATCGTGGACACCATCCCCGTGCTCAAGACTCGGCGCCTTATCCTCACGCCCCTGCAGCTGAGCGACGCACCGGCTATCCAGCAGTTATTCCCTCACTGGGACGTAGTGCGCTATCTCGACAGCCGCGTGCCTTGGCCCTATCCGGATGACGGCGCGCTGACCTACATCCGCGACCACGCGCTCCCCGCCATCGAAGCGGGCCGTGAATGGCATTGGATGATTCGCAGGTGCGAAGAACCGGCGCAAAGCATCGGAAGTATCAGCCTGTACGACCAGCACGGCAACAACCGAGGCTTCTGGCTGGCACCTCAATGGCAGGGAAACGGCTACATGCGCGAAGCCTGCGAAGTTATTAACGCCTATTGGTTCGAAACGCTGGGACGTCCCGTCATGCAGGTACCCAAGGCGGTGGGCAACCAGGCATCGCGCAGGGTGTCGGAGCGCGAAGGCATGCGCATGATCGCGACGGGGCAGGGGGATTTCGTTTGTGGGCCGATGCTCAAGGAAATCTGGGAGATGAGGCGCGAGGATTGGCTTGGACGCAAGGCCGCGTCAGGAATGTAGCAAGCCAGCCACGGCAAGATGGATCATTGGAGGTTGGGCCGAAAACAACGCTCCATGATCATGGCAACCGCTTTCGTTGAAGACAACAGGGCTGTGTCTACGCTGAGCGGCGCACGATTCCACGCTTCGTATTCATGATTCTGGACCGACTGCCAGCTTGGCGGAGTCAGTCCGGGAATATCGATCTGCCTGGTTTCTACCCGTCGTCGGTGTTCCTGCTTATCCGAACAGATCACTTGGATATCCACTAGCTGAACACCTGACTGTCTGGCGATTGAGCTCCACGCCTCGCGGCTTTCGGCTACGGGATTTACGCAATCGACGATGACCGTGCTGCCAATGCGCAGATTACTCCGAGCCAGCTCATTGGCGACCCGATAACCGCTGCGTCCCACTCCATGAGCCAGCACACCCTCGTTTCGGATGGCCTGCTCGATCGTATCGATTCGCAGGTACACGGCGCCAATTTTAGCGGCAAGGTCACTTGCGATAGTCGTTTTTCCGGTCCCCGGAAGACCGCTGAAGACAATGAGCATCTTATGTTCCTTGATGATCTGAAACCGCTATCGACGGCTGTTTTGCGCGGTCTAGGTTTTTCACGTTGTCCTCCGGAACAGAACCATCGATCGTTCGGGACAGGTTAGCAATTCGTTCAGGTCATTGCCCGAAGCCACATTCGCTTGCGTATCTGGGGACGTGGAGGGGCAAGATGGCTTGAAGCTGAGCACTTGATCCACTGACATGCCCGATCAAATGCCACCCAGACATTAATAAGATTGATTTACAATGCCGTTCCTTCGTCCGAGGCCGACGCTCCGTGGATGCATTTTCCCTGCTGTATCGACACTTGATCGATTGGGTCATCACGCCCATTACCGAGCAGTTCTTCGGCATTTTCAACCTGAACGGCCGCCTCGGCGCCCTGTTTCTCTGCGCTTCCTACGGCGTTGCCTATGGCCTGTTCCGTTTCAGGAAACGTCGCGGCTTGACCGGCGCCCGTTCGTTCTGGCAATTTCTCGGTGGTAATCAGGTTCATTGGCATCGTTCGGCGTTGCTGGATTACCGCTATTACTTCGTGCGGGCGATTCTCAAGGTCGCGCTGGTGGTGCCCATCGTCCACCTGGTGGATCCGTACATTCTGCGCTCTGGCGATTACCTGGCGTTCTTCGGCAATCTCTGGGGCGCGCGGCCGCGCCTGGGGGAGAACCTTTCGCTCGCCTTGATGTATGGACTTGGGGTGTTCCTGGTGAAGGATTTCATCCATTACTGGGCGCACCGGGCGTTTCACTCGCGTTGGCTTTGGGCTTTTCACAAGGTCCACCATTCGGCGCCCGTGCTGGTGCCGGCCACCGCGAGTCGCGTGCACTTTTTGGAAAAAGTCGTCGAGAAAATCGGCGTCACCGCCGGCCTTGGCCTGTATGTCGGTGCCTTCTGGTATGCCTGCGGTGGCGAGGTCAGCCGCTACACATTGTTCGGCGTGACGTACCTGGTGTTCATCTTCAACAGCCTGGCGGCGAACCTGCGGCACACCCATGTCTGGCTGTCATTCGGCCCGGTGGTGGAGCATCTGTTGAACAGCCCGGCCCAGCATCAGATCCACCACAGCGACGCTCCACGGCATTTCAACCGGAACTTCGGCACGAACCTGTCGCTGTGGGACTGGATGTTCGGCACGCTCTATGTCACCACCCGGCAGCCCGAGCCGCTGCGTTTCGGCACGGGCGAGCAGGATCAGCAGCGGTACTTGACGGTTTACAGCCTGATCGTCACGCCTTTTATGGAGACGGCTCGCAAGTTCAGGACGAGGCGTTCGCGGAGGGTTGAGGCTGAAACGCGGAGTTTATAAACGGATTTTTAGCGAGGTTAACGGATACAAGAAAAAACGAAACCTCCTACTTCTTATACGGAAACGTCCAAAGGCCGAACAAGGTATCTTCGTGGCTCTGCATACAGCACCCCGAAACGTGGGTAATCTTTGGAGGTCGGGAATGGAATCGCGTGTGGTGAAACTCGAGACGCATGTCGAAAATGTTCGACGCGAGATGGACGTTATCTGCGTAGACCTGCGCGAGCATCGCGCTGAAACAAGGATGGATCTGAGGGTTTTGTTCGCGGCATTGATTACGTCCTCCCTGGGGTTGGCCGGGATGATGGCGAAAGGTTTTGGCTGGCTGTGAATCAAAGGCCCTGACTCAGTCAGGGCTTCGTGATTCCAGGGATAGACCGTAAAGGCAATTTCCAATGATTTGTAGGAAACTGCTGTAGCCTAATCGTCCGGTCCCACGCTTACGCCCCCATTTGCATCCTCACGAATCCCACAATCCAATCGCACATTCCTTCCCGGCGCGGGATAATAGGCCCCGGCTTAAGGACACAGCACTTCGCTTCGATGATGTTGAGCGGCTGAGAGGGACCGAATGCAATGACTGACTGGCTGCAAAGCTATGGAGAAATGGCCGAACAGGTACGTCGCTATGATTGGGCCAGCACTTCTATCGGGCCGTTGGAGCAATGGCCGGATGTGCTGAAGACCACCGTGGCGCTGAGCCTTGCCTCCCATTTTCCCAAGGCCATCGTATGGGGGCCGGATCTGATTACCCTGTACAACGATGCCTTCATGGCGATCCTCGGCAACAAACCCGATGCGCTGGGCCGCCGGTTCGACGAGATCTGGCAGGAAGCATGGAGCGAGATTGGTCCGATCCTGCAGGGTGCATTCGGTGGGCAAGCGACCTATATCGAGAATTTCCCCTTGGTCGTCGAGCGGGGCGGCGGTCCTGAGCAGGCTTATTTCACTTTCTGCTACAGCCCCATCCGTGATCAGTTCGGCAATGTCGTGGGCATGCTTGACACCGTCACCGAGACCACGTCGACCGTATTCATGACCCAACGCTTGGCCGTTCTCGATGCCATTGGCAGTGCGGTGGCCAACGCCACCGATCCACAGGCCATCATGGCAACCACCACGCGCATCCTGGCGGCGCACTTGAATCTGTCCAATTGCGCGTATGCGGACATGGAGGAAGACGAGGATGCCTTCACGATTCGCGGTGACTGGGCCAGGGCGGGCTCGCCCAGCATTGTCGGGCATTATCGACTGGCGGATTTCGGTCGGCTGGCGGTCGACAACCTGAGGGCCGGAAAACCGCTGGTGGTCAACGATAACCTGGCGGAACTGGCGCCGAACGAAGCGGCGGCGTTCCAATCGATCGGTATCGCCGCCACCATTTGTGTCCCGCTGATCAAGAACGGGCGATTGACCGCTTTGATGGCGATCCATGATAGAACGCCCCGGGTCTGGTCTTCGAACGATCTGGCGCTGTTGATGGAAGTCACCGAGCGATCCTGGGCCCACATTGAGCGAGCCCGTGCCGACGCGGCCGTGCGCGAGGGGCTTGCGGCCCTGGCCGAACTGAACGCGACGCTGGAGGAACGGGTCGAGGAGCGCACCACGCGGCTGAAGCAGACCGAAGCCGCGCTTCGTCAGTCGCAGAAGCTCGAAGCTATCGGTCAGCTCACGGGCGGTGTGGCCCATGACTTCAATAACCTGCTGACCATCATTCGTTCCTCTGTCGACTTCCTGCGCATGCCCAATCTGTCCGATGAACGTCGCCAGCGCTACATGAGTGCTGTATCCGATACGGTGGAGCGCGCTGCCAAATTGACCAGCCAACTGCTGGCGTTCGCCCGGCGTCAGCCCTTGAAACCGCAAGTGATCGATGTGGGCAAGCAAGTGCAGAGCCTGGGAGACATGCTGGAAACCATCACGGGGGCGCGGATGCAGGTCAAGGTCGAACTGTGCGACCGGCCCTGTTACATCCGGGCGGACCTGAGCCAGTTCGAAACGGCCCTGATCAACATGGCGTTGAACGCACGCGATGCCATGAGTGGTCAGGGCACGCTGTGGCTTCGGCTCAAATGCGGTGCAGGCATGCCGCCGATCCGTGGTCATGCAGGATCCGGGCAGGCTTTTGTCGCCGTGGCCCTGGCAGACACCGGTACGGGTATTGCGTCCGAGTTCCTCGAGCACATTTTCGAGCCCTTCTTCACCACCAAGGAAGTGGGCAAGGGCACGGGGTTGGGCCTGTCCCAAGTGTTCGGCTTTGCCAAGCAATCCGGTGGCAACGTCGATGTTTCGACCGTTGTCGGCCAGGGCACGGTGTTTACCTTGTACCTTCCCGAAGTCGAGGCCGAAAGGGTGGCGCGACCGGTGGAGGAAGAAACCACCCGCCTGATACTGGACAAGGGCAGGCGGCGCGTTTTGATCGTGGAAGACAATGTGGAAGTGGGGCGGTTTGCCAACCAGATCCTGCAGGACCTGGGTTACGAAACCGCCTGGGCTACCAACGCCGAGGAGGCATTGGACCTGGCCGGCCCGGATGCCATGGCCTTCGATGCGGTATTTTCCGACGTGGTCATGCCGGGTATCAGCGGTATCGCGCTGGCCAAGGAGCTGCGTCGACGTCGCGAGGACTTGCCAGTGGTGTTGACGTCCGGCTACAGCGAGGAGCTGGCACACAGTGGCCATGAAGGTTTCGAGTTTTTGTCCAAGCCCTACTCGGCCGACCAGGTTTCCCGGGTGCTAAGCCGGACGATAATGCGCACAGGTTGAGTGTTTCCCTTTTGAAACAGTGGCTTCCATTCGTCGGTCAAGCGCGGATAGGACAGGCGGTCTGTTGCTGACCGACTAGTCTCAAACCCTGAAGGTCGATATTTTCAGGCAATCGGTTGTTGCCGGTATCGGTCTCGACGTAAAGGGGAAGGCAATGGGAGCACCGTACAGCGAGGATATCGGAGCTGTGTATCCGATCAATGAAGGGTTGCAGTGTGGTCAGTCGGCCTACCGGGCCGACTTTGGCGACGAGCCGATCAAATCCATCAGGACCAAGGTACCGAAAGTGCAGCGAGGGGAAAAAGCCAAATTCCTGCCCAGGGTGCCGGCCAGGAAATAGCATCAGTCGCAGCCCCGTCAGTGGACGGGGCTTTTTGCAAGTGCGTTCCCTGGGCGAGGGCGCTGGCAACCTCGACCGTCGCGTAACTGTTTTTCATCTTTATTTATCGACGTTTCTTTCACGTTTCTTTCACACGCGCACACGTAGCCTGAGCTCATCCGTTAGAAAGCAGTACCTGCCCGTTTCCCCAGCGGGCTTTTTTTTGTCTGTCATAAAACTACCCTCGCGTTCGTTGTCCAACCGGCATGGCTGAGCCGTTTGGCGTAAACTCGCGCCCGCGCGCATCGGCCATCTCTCCCGATGCGGCATTCTTGAGGTTTTTATCATGCGTTTGACTTTGTCCACCCTGGTGCTTGGGCTTCTGGTTGCTCAAGGCGCGATGGCGGCTGGCGATGGGACCGCCGCGATCGGCGGTGGCCTTGGCGGGGTATTGGGTAATGTGGTCGGCCAGCAGATGGGCGGCAGCACGGGCGCCGCGATCGGCGCCGGTGTAGGCGGTGCCGCCGGCAGTGCGGTAGGGGCTCGCAAGGGCAGCCGTACGGAAGCTGCCATCGGCGGCGGTCTGGGGTCGGCCGGTGGTTCGATTATCGGCAACCGCCTGGGCGGCTCCACCGGTTCTACCATCGGCGCAGGTCTCGGCGGCGCGGCCGGTGGTGCATTGGGCAGCAACCTGTCCAACGACAATGACGGTCACTCCGGCAAGAAGCACAAGCACAAAAGAAAGCATCGCTGAAGTGATGTCTGGATGAGAGGACCCGGCCACGTGCCGGGTTTTCTTTTCCCGGGATTTGTCCGGAACGTTTACCTCGCTCCCGCCTCGAATTCATACATCCACTTGCAATCACGAGGTGTGCCATGACGCCGGAAACCGAAGGCCAGGAAGAAAAAGGCCCGTCGGGTGTCCCTTTCGTCAATGATCCGGGCAATGAAGACCCTGGTTCCTTGATGGATGACGCCCAGGTGCCTCTGATCGACGACGAAGACGCCGAGCTTGAAGAAGAATCCTACGATTGAGGCCGAGCAATCTGCCTCAGGAGGTTTGTCATGACTGCCGACCCACCTATTCCAGAAGACGATGAAACCCCGGAATACCCGCTGCCATCGCCCACTGACTCGCTGGGTCGCGACCAGCGACCGCCTGAGGACGACGCCGGCGTAGAGCAGGTACCGAATGAAGATGAAGACATCGAGGCGAGTCCGGACGATCCGGATATCGCCGGTGACGATGCATCCGGCAAACCCAGCTGAAGACCGGGCCGCCTGTCGATTTCGGGGCACCATTGACCCGTTATGGCGGCCACACATCAGGTAAGTACCTTGAAAAGGAGACTCACCATGATGAAGTCACACATGACCGCGCTGACGCTAGCCGGGATTCTTTCAGCCAGTCCACTGGCGGTTTTCGCGCAGTCCTCCGATGACAATGCGCCCGTGGACAAAGGCGGGATGCCGCCGTCTACCCAGATGGATGCCGGCTCCACGTCCGACGCCAACGGTAACGCTTTGCCTCCGGGATCTGTCAGCGGGGGGAACGGCGGCGATGCCAACGGCAGCAGTACCAGCCCCGGCACGGGAAGCGGGTCCACCAGTGGCGGTAGCTCCGTGGGCGGCGGTGCAAGCAGTGGAGGCGGCACGGGCACCAGCGACAGTGGCGGCAGCTCGGGTGGCTCCAGCGGTTCGAGCCAATAAGTCAGTCATAACGACCAATCCTGTAGGAGCGGGATGAAGACGATTCAGTTCCTACAGGCTCCTTTCTCAGGCTTGTAAGATTTTTCGTTGCCTGTTCCACGCCCCCCTCGTTATTCTGCTGAATCCTTTAAGGCAGACACCCCACCTGGCCGCACCTGAGCCATCCCCTGGAATGTTGTGTTGATAACGGATCAGATGCGATGAATGCACCGCACAAAGAGTTTGGCCCGATCAAGGCTGTGATTTTCGACATGGATGGGCTGCTGCTCGACACCGAGGGCATCTACACCGAGGTCACGTCCATTATTGCCGAGCGCTACGGGCGCACCTTCGACTGGAGCGTGAAGCAGAACATCATTGGGCGTGGTGCCGGGGATCTGGCTCGTTATGTGGTCCAGGCCCTGGATCTGCCGATCACTGCCGAGGAGTTCCTGGTGATCCGGGAGCCCCTGATGCGCGAGCGTTTTCCTCATGCCTTGGGGATGCCCGGCGCCGAGGAGTTGGTACGGCATCTCAAGGCCCATGACATTCCCATTGCGGTGGGTACCAGTTCGTCGAGTCACACATTCAAGCTGAAAACCACTTTGCACCGGGACTGGTTCGCGTTGTTCGATTTCATCGTCACTGCGGATGATCCGGAAGTGGGCGCGGCAAAACCGGCGCCGGATATTTTCCTCACCGCGGCCCGTCGCCTGGGGATCGCTCCCCGTGATTGCCTGGTGTTCGAGGATTCGCCATTTGGCGTCACGGCCGCGAAAGCGGCGGGTATGACCGCCATCGCTGTCCCGGATTCGGCCATGGCCGACGAAAAGTACGCCCATGCCGACGCAATCATTCGTTCGCTGAAGCTGTTCCAACCGGCCTTGTGCGGCTTGCCGGAACTGGAGTGGGCCTGAGGGCATGAGGCAAAAAAACGCCGGCCACGGTTGAAACCCTGGCCGGCGTTTTTCATGGGGAGCGGTCAGGCGCCGAAACCGCCGTCGATGGTCAGGCTGGCCCCGGTGATATAGGCTGCTTCCGGGCCTGCCAGGTAGGCGACGAAACTGGCGATTTCATCAACTTTGCCATAGCGTCCGATGGCCATCAGCGACATCAGGCTTTCGGCGAAGTCGCTGTCCGCCGGGTTCATGTCGGTATCCACCGGGCCGGGCTGCACGTTGTTGACGGTAATGCCACGCGGGCCCAGGTCGCGGGCCAGGCCTTTGGTCAGACCCACCAGTGCAGATTTGCTCATGGCGTAGGTGGCGCCCCCGGCGAAGGGCATGCGGTCGGCGTTGGTGCTGCCGATGTTGATCACCCGACCGCCTTCGGTCATATGACGCGCAGCCTCTTGGGTGGCGATGAACACGCTGCGCACGTTGACGGCCAGAGTCTGGTCGAAATCTTCCAGTTTGAACTCCTCCAGCGGGCCCATGGCCAGGATACCGGCGTTGTTGACCAGAATGTCCAGACTGCCGAAGGCTTCGACGGTGGTCCTGACGGCATTGCGAATGGCCTCGGCGTCGGCGCTGTCGGCCTTGATGGCCAGGGCCTTGCCACCGGCAGCGGTGATGCTGTTCTGCAATTCCTCGGACTTGGCGGCGGAGCTGACATAAGTGAAAGCCACCGCGGCGCCTTCCGCGGCGAGGCGTTTGACGATGGCGGCGCCGATGCCGCGGGAACCGCCCTGGATCAAGGCGACTTTGCCGTTCAGTGTTTGCGTGCTCATGGTGTTCTCCAAAGGTTTCCGGGGCGAGATGCCGCGGTGATGGGGGGAGTATCCGGATCGGTCCGCACCTTGTGTAGACCGCCACTGATATAGTCTGTGTAAACCAAAAGTTTAGAATGGTGGCTATGGAGACTTTCAGCAGTATCGAATGCTTTGTGCGCAGCGCCGAAGTCGGTAGCTTTGCCGAAGCAGCACGCCGCCTGAGCATCACTCCGGCAGCCGTGGGCAAGAGTGTGGCCAAGCTGGAAGCGCGGCTGGGTGTGCGCCTGTTCCAGCGTAGCACTCGCCGCCTGACACTGACCGAGGCCGGTCAGTTGTTTCTGGAAGAGGTGAGTGGCAGCCTCAATACCATCCAGAACGCCGTCGCCAACCTGGCCAGCGCCGGCGGCCAGCCGGCGGGTACGTTGAAGGTGAGCATGGGCACGGCATTTGGCCGGCTGTACATCGTGCCGTTGCTGGGCGCGTTTCTGCAGCGTTACCCGGCGATCAATCCGGACTGGCATTTCGACAATCGTCAGGTAGACCTGATCGGCCAGGGCTTCGATGCGGCCATCGGCGGCGGCTTCGAACTGCCTCAGGGAGTGGTGGCGCGCAAGCTGTCCGTGGCTCACCGGGTCCTGGTCGCCTCCCGGGACTATTTGCACAATCATGCCGCGCTGCGCGAGCCGGAAGATCTGGCGCATCATCAAGGCATTCTGATTCGTTCGCCTCAGACGGGGCGGATCCGTTCGTGGCAACTGACCAGCCGGACAGGACAACACAGCCCGCTGATGCTCAAGGCACGCATGACCATGAGTGACTCGGAAGCCGACTGTGCAGCCGCCGCCCAAGGGCTGGGCATAGGGCTGGTGAGCATGCCGGTGGCCGTTCCTTACCTGGAATCAGGGGCGTTGCAGCGGGTGTTGCCGGATTGGTACGTCGACGATGGCAATATCTCCCTCTATTACGCCGAGCACAAATTGCTGCCGGGCAAGACCCGGGCGTTTGTGGACTTCATCATTGAACAGTTTGCCGAGCAGGGGTGGGGGGAGCGGTTCAGGGCGGTTTGAATATGGCTCTGGACCGAGGCGTTCCCTTCGCGAGCAAGCCCGCTCCCACAGTAGGTCTGTGTCGTATACACATGCTGTGATCAATACCGTTCATTTATGGGAGCGGGCTTGCTCGCGAAGGGCTCAACTCGGTTCGAGGCTGGAACTCACCGCCCGAACCGCCCCGGCCAACCAATGATGTTCTTGGGGCGCGGTGTCGCATACGTGCGCACCTTGGAAGTCGACAACCCCAGCCGCACCAGGGACTCGGCAATGGTTACCGCTGCGGTCACCCCATCCACCACCGGCACTCCGGTGCGCTGGCGGATCCGTTCGTCGAGCCCGGCCATGCCGCCGCAACCCAGGCAGATGACTTCGGCCTTGTCCTGGCTCACCGCCAGTTCCGCCTGCTGCACGATCGCTTCGACTGCCCGCTGTGGGTCTTGCTCCAGTTCCAGCACCGCCAGGCCACTGGCCCGTACCGATGCGCAGCGGTCGAACAGGCCGGACAGTTTGAGACGGTCTTCGATCAGCGGCACGGTGCGGTCCAGGGTGGTGACCACCGAATATGCATGGCCGAGGAACATTGCGGTGCTGGCGCCGGCATCGGTGATATCCACCACCGGCACGTTCAGCAGCTCCTGCAAACCTTCACGGCCGTGCTCGCCGTAGCCGGCCTGGATCACCGCGTCGAACGGCTGGTCGTAGGACATGACCCGGTCCATCACCGCGATGGCGGCCAGGTAACTTTCGAAATTGCCTTCGATGGAATCTGCACCGAAATGCGGGGTGAGCCCGACAATCTCTGTTCCCGGTGCAGCCACGGCCTGGGCCTGGCGGGCAATGGCCTGGGTGATGGAGTCGGTGGTGTTGACGTTGACCACGAGAATACGCATGAGCTTTTCCTTTTGAATCAATGACTGACGCTGTCCACAGCGATGGACTCACCGCTGACGTCTTCGTAGTACGGCTGGCGTTTGGCGATGATCCGGTAAAGCAGCCCTGCAATCCCGGCGCCAATCAACCAGGAGAACGGTGAAACGCTGTCGAAGCCGGGTACCAACGCCAGGACGATGGCAATCAGCGCCGCCGGGATGAACGCCGCCACTGCACGCAGGTTGACGCCATTGCTGTAGTAGTACGCGCCGTTAGGGTCTTCGCTGTACAACTGCGGCACATTGATCCGGCCTTTGCGGACGAGCCAGTAGTCGACCATGATCACGCCATACAGTGGCCCGAGCAGCGCACCCAGGCCGGACAGGAAATAGACGATTACCAAAGGGCTGTTGTAGAGGTTCCACGGCAGGATCAGCACGGCGATGGCGGCGCTGATCAGCCCGGCCCGGCGGAAGGTCAGGTATTTGGGCGCCAGGTTACTGAGCACGAATGCCGGGGCGACGAAGTTGGCCATGATGTTCACCGCCACGGTGACGATCAGGAACGCCAGGCAGCCGAGCACCAGGAAAAAGGTATTGGGGATCGAGGCGATGACCTGGGTCGGGCTCTCGATGATCTGTCCGTTGATCTGGAACTGCGCACCGCACAGCAGGACGGTGATCCCGGCGAATACCAAAATGTTCACCGGCAGGCCCCAGAAATTGCCGACGATGATGGTCCGCCGGCACGGCGAAGAGCGTGCGAAATCGCAGAAATTGAGCACCAGCGTGCCGTAGATCGCCAGCCACAGCGCACCACCGGCAAAGATGTTGCGCCACATTTCTCCCCCGGTCAGTGGGTCACGTATTGACCAGGCAATGGTCGCGTCGGCCTGGCTGTACATCCAGCCGGCCAGGGCGGCGACAGTGACCAGGATCACTGGGCCGGCAAAACCTTCGTAGCGGCGCACCATTTCCATGCCGTAGGCCAGGATCACCAGCTGCACGAACCAGATCGCCACGAAACACACCCAGCCCAGGCTCGACAGGCCGAGGATCGAATTGTGGTCATATTCGGCGAAGCCTGGGTGGATGGCCGTCAGCAACACCCGGAACACCACGGACGCCAGGTAGGTCTGGATACCGAACCAGGCGATGGCAATGACCGCGCGGATTAATGCCGGAATCTGCGCACCGTGGATACCGAAGCTGATCCGGCTGATCACAGGGAACGGCACGCCGGTTTTTTGCCCCATGTAGCCGGACAGGTTCATGAAGCCATACACCAGTGCGGCACCGATGCCCAGGGACAAGAGGATCTGCCAACCTCCCAGACCCAGCGCATACAAGCCGATGGCAAAGGAGTAGTTGGCGATGTTGTGTACGTCGTTGGTCCACAGAGCAAAGATGCTGTAGCGACCCCAGCGCCGTCCTTCGGCCTTGGTTGGTGCCAGGTCCTTGTTATGCAGCCTGGGACTCAGGGTCAGTGGGGCAGCGGTTTTGATATTCGGGACAGTAGTGGAGGAGGGTAGATCCAGCGCGATGTTATTGGAGAGACTTGTACGCATTCCGGCAGGCTCCTGATCCTCGGGTGCCGCGATGACTGTGCATGAGCCCGTGGCTCGGCAATCTTCGTCGCGGTCGGCGAGCATCCTTGGTTACGGGGCATCTGCAGCCTGTACGGGATAGGGCGCTTCAGGCTTGCGGATCTAAAAGTGTGTGTATGTTTTCTTTGATTTGTATACAAAACACTTGTCGACTCAAGCCAGTTCTATGCCAATTGAGGATCTAAAAGCCAAAGCATTCATTTCGATTAGTTATCTGAGAAAGCTAAGTAATTGATATACGGCGGCTATAAATTGACCGTTTGAACAGGTATTTATTTTTGGTGAGGCGTGCGTGAAGAGGGAAGCAAAGCGGAGGGAGGCTAGAGGTGTAACTTTTTGGTGCGGTTCTAAGAGCGGTGCGCACAAAAAATGCCACCTTAGGTGACATTTTTGTGTACAGAAATGCTTGGTACGGTATTTCAGACCTTGGACTTACTGATGATATTGCCGGCGTGCAGCCCGCATTCCTTCTGCGTGGCTTCTTCCCACCACCAGCGACCTTCGCGTTCGTGCTGGTTTGGCAGTACCGGGCGGGTGCAGGGTTCGCAGCCGATGCTGATGAAGCCGCGTTCGTGCAGGCTGTTGTAAGGCAGCTCCAGCATGCGGATATAGCCCCAGACTTCCTCGCTGGTCATCTGCGACAGCGGGTTGAATTTGTACAGCGTGCGCTCCGGCGTGGAAAACGCCGTGTCGATTTCCAGTACCGCCACCTGACTGCGGGTGCCAGGGCTCTGATCGCGGCGCTGGCCGGTGGCCCAGGCGCGAACACCGGACAGTTTACGCCGCAGCGGCTCGATCTTGCGGATACCGCAGCATTCCCCATGGCCGTCCTTGTAGAAACTGAACAGGCCTTTTTCCTTCACGAACGGATCCAGTTTCGTATGGTCCGGCGAGATCAGTTCGATATCGATCTTGTAGTGCTCGCGCACCTGGTCGATGAATCGATAGGTTTCCGGATGCAGGCGACCGGTGTCGAGGCTGAACACCTTGACGTTCTTGTTCAGCTTCCAGGCCATGTCCACCAGCACCACGTCCTCGGCGCCGCTGAAGGATATCCACAAGTCATCACCGAATTCGGCGAAGGCCAGCTTGAGAATGTCTTGTGGAGACTTGTTGGCATAGGTCGTGGCGAGTTCCACGACGTCAAACGATGGGCTCATCAGGGCGGTTTCCTACAGGTCGGTGGCGCTGGGCGCTCTATATGGGGCTGATGGTAACAAAAGCTGTCGGGGCTGGCGCGTCCCTGTGCGTTGCGTGGGGTCGGGCGAATGGCTAGAGTCGGCAGGGCTTTGTTCGCTCAACCGATAAACATCAGAATAAATGGGAGTGTCTTGTGGAAGTTGCCTGTCTCGACCTCGAAGGTGTACTGGTCCCGGAGATCTGGATCGCCTTCGCTGAAAAAACCGGTATTGAATCGCTCAGGGCGACCACCCGGGACATTCCCGACTACGACGTGCTGATGAAGCAACGCTTGCGCATCCTCGATGAGCATGGCCTCAAGCTCTCCGACATCCAGGAAGTCATCGCCACGCTCAAGCCCCTGGAAGGCGCCAGCGAATTCGTCGACTGGCTGCGCGAGCGTTTCCAGGTGGTGATTCTTTCCGACACGTTCTACGAATTTTCCCAGCCGCTGATGCGCCAGTTGGGCTTCCCGACGTTGCTCTGCCATCGTTTGATTACCGACGACAGCGGGCGGGTGACCGGTTATCAATTGCGTCAGAAAGATCCCAAGCGGCAGTCGGTCCTGGCCTTCAAGAGCTTGTATTACCGGGTGATCGCGGCGGGGGATTCCTACAATGACACCACGATGCTCGGCGAGGCCGATGCCGGGATCCTGTTCCATGCGCCAAAGAATGTGATCCGTGAGTTCCCGCAATTCCCGGCGGTGCACAGCTTTGCCGAGTTGAAGCAGGAATTCATCAAGGCGTCGAACCGCACCCTTAGCCTGTAACCACTACCTTTGTGGGAGCGGGCCTGCTCGCTCCGACAGAGGCCGGTTACAAATTCTGTAGTGTTTCCAGCAACACCTTCACTTTAGTAATTGATTCCTGATATTCCGCCTGCCAGTCCGAGTCCGCGACAATCCCGCCGCCGCCCCAGCAACATACCTGTCCATCCTTGACCAGCAGGCTGCGGATGGCGATGGAGCTGTCCATTTCCCCGCGCACGTCCAGGTATAACAACGATCCGCAATACAGTCCGCGTCGAGTGGGTTCCAGTTCATCGATGATTTGCATGGCGCGGATCTTCGGAGCGCCGGTGATCGAGCCGCCGGGGAAACTGCCGGCGATCAAGTTCAGGGCGTCTTTGCCCGCGGCCAGTTCGCCGGTCACGCTGCTGACCAGATGGTGGACGTTCGGGTAGCTTTCCAGGCTGAACAGCTCCGGCACCCGCACCGAGCCGATGCGGCAAGTGCGGCCCAGGTCGTTGCGCAGCAGGTCGACAATCATCAGGTTTTCCGCCCTGTCCTTGGGACTGGCCAGCAGCTCGGCGGCGTGGGCCGCGTCTTCGGCAGGCGTGGTGCCGCGGGGACGGGTGCCTTTGATCGGTCGGGTTTCCACCTGGCCTGCGCTGACTTTGACGAAGCGTTCCGGAGACAGGCTGAGCACCGCACCGCCGTCGGGCAGGCTCTGGAAACCGGAAAACGGCGTCGGGCAGGCGGTACGTAGCGCCTGGTAGGCGGCCCAGGCATCGCCCCGGCACGGTGCGCGGAAGCGCTGGGCAAAGTTGACCTGATAACAGTCTCCCGCCTGGATATAGGCCTGGATCCGTTCGAGTGCCTGTCGATATTCATCGGCGCTCAGGTCTGGGGCCATGGGGCTTTCCAGTTTGAAGGTGGCCTCTGTCGCCGGGATCGGTTGGTTGAACAGCTCGATCAGGCGCTCGCGTTCGCTTTCACCACAATGGGGATGAAACACCAGCTGACTGGTACCGACCTGGTGGTCGGTGACCAACGCCCAGTCGTACACGCCGAAACGCGCGTCAGGTAGTTGTAAATCATCCTTGGCGTGGGACGGCAAGGCTTCAAGGTGTCGGCCGAAGTCATAACTCAAGTAGCCGATCACGCCGCCAGCGAAGGGCAGTTGCACCGTATCGGGTAATGCCGCATGCCCCAGTTGTGTCAGGTGGCTGCGCAAGCGCTGCAGGAACAGGGCGCCGTTTTCGTCCGGTAGCACCGCCAGTTGCGCCAGCGGCCAGGCGCTGAGCAAGTCATAACGCCCGCGCTCGGCACTCGGACGGCCGCTGTCGAGCAGCACGCTGCCAGGGGCATGACGAATCGCCGCAAAGTACTCGGCAGGGTTGGCGCGGTAGGGTAAAGGATGTACGGAGCAGGTTGGCATGGGCGGGGCGGATCAGCCGTTCAGGCGGGGGGGCGATTGTAATCCTCTGTAGGATTTGCTCCTAGAGGGATGTCGGAGATGGGTATGTCTGGCGATTGAAATAGCCCTGCTCAACTCTGTGGCGAGGGGATTTAGCGAAACGTCGCACCGCCCCGTTGGGCTGCGAAGCAGCCCCAAACAAGTCGACGCAATCAATTCTGACCCACCGGGTTATGGCTTTTCGGGGTCGCTTCGCAACCCAGCGGGGATAAATCCCCTCGCCACAGGTTATGTATCAGCCATTAGAGGGCGGGTTGAAGGAATCACCCTTCAACCGGCGGAATATGCCCGAACAACTCCTGGGCAAACGCCACGCGTTCTTCCACGGTTTCCACCACGCCCCGGGCCTTGAGTTCTTCCAGGCGGGCTTCCACCGCGTGGGTACGCAACGTCAGGCCGCAGTCGTTGGCAATCTGGATGTTCAGCCCCGGCCGCGCGTTCAGCTCCAGGATCAGTGGGCCTTTTTCCTGGTCCAGCACCATGTCGACGCCGATGTAGCCCAGCCCGCACAGTTCATAGCAACCGGCGGCCAGTTTCATGAAGCCATCCCAGTAGGGCAGTTGCACACCGTCCACCGCGTTGGTGGTGTCGGGGTGCTTGGTGATGATGTTATTCAGCCAGGTGCCGCGCAGGGTCAGGCCGGTGGCAAGATCGACGCCTACGCCGATGGCGCCCTGGTGCAGGTTGGCCTTGCCGCCGGACTGGCGGGTCGGCAACCGCAACATCGCCATCACCGGATAACCCATCAACACGATGATGCGGATATCCGGCACACCTTCATAGCTGATGCTTTTGAAAATCTGGTCCGGCACCACGCGGTATTCGATCAGCGCCCGGTCGCGGTGCCCACCCAGGGAATACAGGCCGGTGAGGATGCTGGAAATATGATGCTCGATTTCCTCGTGGCTGATGATCTTGCCGGACACCGTGCGATAGCGGCCCTCGAAGCGGTCGGCGATCACAATGATGCCGTCGCCGCCCGCGCCTTGGGCTGGCTTGATGACGAAGTCGGTGCGTCCGCCGATGATCGAGTCGAGTTTTTCGATCTCCTTCTCGGTGGAAATGATCCCGTACAGCTCCGGCACATGAATGCCCGCGGCGATGGCCCGTTCCTTGGTGATGATCTTGTCATCCACGATGGGATACAGGCTGCGCTTGTTGTATTTGAGCACGTAGTCGGCGTTACGCCGGTTGATGCCCATGATGCCCCGGGCTTCCAGGGCCTTCCAGGTCTTCCAGAGCCCGAACATTACGAGTCTGCCTTGACGAAGGCCTTGAACCGCACCAGCTCGGTCAGGCGGTAGCCACGGTAGCGACCCATGGCCAGCATGAAGCCCACCAGGATCAGCAGGATCGCCGGGAAGGTGAAGACGAAGTACACCAGCTCCGGCACGCTCATGATCAGGTGTGCCAGGGAGGCGGCGAACAGCGTGCCGATGGCGACTTTCATCGCGTGGCCGGCGCCGCGCTCTTCCCAGGTGATGGACAAGCGTTCGATGGTCATGGTCAGGATCACCATCGGGAACAGCGCCACCGACAGGCCGCGCTCCAGGCCCAGCTTATGGCTGAACAGGCTGATGGCGGCGATCAGCACCACCACGAACGTCAGTACCACCGACAGTCTGGGCAGCATCTGCAATTTGAGGTGTTCCAGGTAGGAACGTAGCGACAGGCCCAGGGTCGTGATCACCGTGAACAGGATGATGCCGAAGCCCAGCTGGGTTTCGCGGAACGCCAGGGCGATCAGCACGGGGGTGAACGTGCCGAGAGTCTGCAGGCCGATCAGGTTGCGCAGCACCAGGATCACCAGCACGCCGATCGGGATCATCACCATGATCATGAATGTCTGCTGGGTCTGAAGAGGCAGGCCGTAGAGCGAGTATTCGAGGAAGTTGGCGTCGGTGTTTTCATCCGTCAGCTTGGCCAGGCGAATGGCGTTCATTTCGCTGTTGTTCATGCTGAAGGTCACGGTGGCTTTCTTGCCGCCATCGACGGTGATCAGGTTCTCATCGCCGGTCCACCACAGCAGGCGGTCGGTAGGCAGGCCCTGTTCGCCGGTGTCCGGGTTGAAATACAGCCAGTCGGTGCCGTTGAAGCTGCGCAGCCACAATTCGGGTGTCTGCGGCTGATCGGCGACCAGGCGGATGGTGTGGACCTTTTCCACCGGCACATGGGCAATGGACAGCACCAGTTCGACGATCCTCGCCTTGTTGCTCGAAGAAACATCGCCGGCCAGCAGCAGCTTGACGTTGTCGTCGTTGAGGTTGTTGACCCGCTTGATGGCCTCGCTGATGAAGGTTTCCACGTCGGCCGAATGCTGGCGGATCGGCGCCAGCAAGGCTTCGGCGGCAATCTTCTCCGGGCCTTCGACGGCGATGCTGTCGCGGAAGGTCGGGCCCTTGACCTTGGTTTTCTCGGCGCTGTAGCGCTTGGTCAGCACCAGTCGGTAATACAGCGTCTGGTTGCCCTTGGCCCGGCGGGCCGACCACGTCACCTTGCGGTTACCGTCGATCCGGTTCACCGCCACACCGTAGTTGTTGGAAATGAAGCTCTCGTTGAGGCTCACATAGTCGCGGCTCAGGGGCGGCACGAACATCTGGACCTTTACCGGATCCTTGGCGTTGGGCACGAATTCGACTTTGGCGTCGATGTTCCACAGGTCGTCGGTAGCGTCTTCGGTCACCGGAATGCCGAGCACGAAAATCTGATAGGCCGTCACGGACAGGCCCAACACCACCAGGATGGCGATCAGCATTTTCAGATGGAGGGTCAGGGAGCGCATTGGAATTACTCTGCGGTTTGAGCGGCATTGGCGCAGGCAGGTTTGCCGGCAGCGTATTTGAGACTGGGGTCGACCAGCGCGTCGAAGCGCTTGAGCGCTTCGGAGCCGATCAGCAACGGGTATTGGAATGCACTGCGGTCGGTCAGGTTCACTTCGATGCTGCGCAAGGCGGAGCCCATGCAGATGTCCAGTTCGATAACCGGCCGGGCCGTGTATTTCTTGCCTTCTTCCGGGTCGTAGTCACCGGCGCGGCGCTTGATCTTGCTGACCCGGGCCAGGGGACGTTCGATGGGGTGCGAATGGGCAGCGTCGATAGCAAGGTAGAAACGCACCCAGGATTCGCCATTGCGTTTGAAACGCTTGATGTCCCGGGCGCTGAGCGAAGCGGTCTTGGCGCCGGTATCGAGCTTGGCGGCAACCTCCAGGTCGATGCCCTGCAGGGCGGCATATTCGTTGAGGCCGTACACGGTTTTTTCACCCGCCGCGGCAAAAACGGGCAGGCACATGAAACAAAGAACAGCAGGTAAGGGCTTGAGTGTCATAGATCCTGGTGCACGGCGTTCCGTTTGTCGGTTCAGGCCCTGGCATTGCTGCACAAGCTCCTTGGGTAACCTTCTCTATTAATAGAAGAGCAGTAAACAGCGGCGGCATTCTAGCACGGTGGTTTTCTGACGCCACCGCTGGCCGGAGGCTACAAGTGACCCTTTGCGGTGTGTGGCTTATCTGCGGTCATTAGACGATTGTCGACAATCCTTATTTTTGCTTTGACGTTTGCCTAGTCATTGGTTAGTTTTTGCTTCAATGCTTTTTAAGGTGTCGACAATATGCTGGAGCAGCTCGAATCACCGGCGATGGCCCAGGACGACTCGGAGACACTTTCCGAGAACGTCTTCCGGCGTATCCAGGCGGCTATCGTCAAAGGCGAAATTGCCCCTGGCAGCAAGATTTCCGAACCTGAGCTGGCTCGCACCTACGGCATCAGCCGCGGTCCGCTGCGCGAGGCGATCCATCGTCTGGAAGGCCAGCGCCTTCTGGTGCGTGTGCCCCATGTCGGCGCTCGGGTGGTGTCGCTCAATCACGCGGAGTTGCTGGAGCTCTACGAGATCCGGGAGTCCCTCGAAGGCATGGCCTGCCGCTTGGCGGCCGAGCGCATGACCGTGGAAGAAATCGACGAGCTGCGCCGGGTCCTGGAAACCCACGAACGCGATGCGGCGTTTCAGGCTGGGGTCGGCTACTACCAGCAGGAAGGCGATTTCGACTTCCATTACCGAATCATCCAGGGCAGCGGCAACCGCACCCTGACCCAGATGCTCTGCGGCGAGCTGTATCAACTGGTGCGCATGTACCGCATCCAGTTTTCCACCACGCCCAACCGTCCACGCCAGGCTTTTGCCGAGCACCACCGGATTCTCGATGCCATCGCCGACCGTGACGGCGAACTGGCCGAATTATTGATGCGCCGGCACATCGGCGCTTCCAAACGCAACATCGCGCGTCATTACCAGGACAGCGCCACCACTGAACGAGGTGAGTCATGAGTTCCAGCAACAGCACGCCAGGTCAGCGATTCCGCGATGCGGTCGCCAACGAGCATCCGCTGCAAGTGGTGGGCACCATCAACGCCAACCATGCGTTGCTGGCCAAGCGCGCCGGTTTCAAGGCGATCTATCTGTCGGGCGGCGGCGTTGCAGCCGGCTCCCTGGGTGTGCCGGACCTGGGCATCACCGGCCTGGACGACGTGCTGACCGATGTGCGGCGGATCACCGATGTCTGCGACCTGCCACTGCTGGTGGACGTGGACACCGGTTTCGGCTCCTCGGCCTTCAATGTGGCCCGCACCGTCAAGTCGATGATCAAGTTCGGCGCGGCGGCCATCCATATCGAAGACCAGGTGGGCGCCAAGCGTTGCGGCCATCGTCCGAACAAGGAAATCGTCTCGCAGCAGGAGATGGTCGACCGCATCAAGGCCGCCGTCGATGCCCGCACCGATGACAGCTTCGTGATCATGGCGCGCACCGATGCGTTGGCCGTGGAGGGGCTGGACTCCGCCCTGGACCGCGCCGCCGCGTGCATTGAGGCCGGCGCCGACATGATTTTCCCCGAAGCCATTACCGAGCTTGAGATGTACAAGCTGTTCGCCAGTCGCGTGAAGGCGCCGATCCTCGCCAACATCACCGAATTCGGCGCGACACCGCTGTACACCACCGAGCAGCTCGCCGGCGCCGATGTATCCCTTGTCCTGTACCCGCTGTCGGCGTTCCGCGCCATGAACAAGGCGGCCGAGAACGTCTACACCGCGATCCGCCGCGACGGCACGCAACAGAACGTCATCGACACCATGCAGACGCGCATGGAGCTTTACGATCGCATCGACTACCACACCTTCGAGCAGAAGCTCGATGCGTTGTTCGCCGCGAAGAAATAAGGCACACCCCTACAACTTGCCGATTCCCTACAAATTCAAGAACTGGAGACAGCAAATGGCCGAAGCAAAAGTACTCAGTGGCGCCGGGCTCCGCGGCCAGGTGGCCGGACAGACCGCACTATCCACCGTGGGCCAGTCCGGTGCCGGCCTGACCTACCGCGGCTACGACGTTCGTGAGCTGGCGGCTGACGCGCAATTCGAAGAAGTGGCGTACCTGCTGCTGTATGGCGAACTGCCGACACGGGCGCAGTTGGACACCTACATCGGCAAGCTGCGTCAATTGCGTGACTTGCCACAAGCCCTGAAGGAGGTGCTGGAGCGCATTCCCGCCGATGCCCATCCGATGGACGTCATGCGCACCGGCTGCTCGTTCCTGGGCAACCTGGAGCCGGAGCAGGACTTCTCCCAGCAGCGGGACAAGACCGACCGCCTGCTCGCCGCGTTCCCGGCGATCATGTGCTACTGGTATCGCTTCAGCCACGAAGGCCAGCGCATCGAATGCGTGACCGACGAACCCTCCATCGGTGGCCATTTCCTGCACCTGCTGCACGGCAAGAAGCCGAGCGACTTGCATGTCAAGGTCATGAACGTGTCCCTGATCCTCTACGCCGAGCACGAATTCAACGCCTCGACGTTCACCGCCCGGGTTTGTGCCTCGACCCTGTCGGACCTGTTTTCCTGCATCACCGCCGCTATCGGTTCGCTGCGCGGCCCGCTGCACGGTGGCGCCAACGAAGCGGCGATGGAAATGATCGAACGCTTCGACTCGCCGGAAGCGGCGATCAAGGGCACCCTGGGCATGCTTGAGCGCAAGGACAAGATCATGGGCTTCGGCCACGCGATCTATAAGGACAACGACCCGCGCAACGAGGTGATCAAGGGTTGGTCGAAAAAACTCGCCGAGGAAGTGGGCGACACCGTGCTGTTCCCGGTGTCCGAAGCCATCGACAAGACCATGTGGGAACAGAAGAAACTGTTTCCCAACGCCGACTTCTACCATGCCTCGGCGTACCACTTCATGGGCATCCCGACCAAGCTGTTCACGCCGATCTTCGTCTGCTCGCGCCTGACCGGCTGGGCCGCCCATGTGTTCGAACAACGCGCCAACAACCGCATCATCCGCCCGAGCGCCGAATACACCGGCGTCGAACAGCGCAAGTTCGTGCCAATCGAACAACGCTGAGCTGGGGGGGGGCCGACGTAGTCACTGAAGGAACCGCGTCCCCTTGTGGGAGCGGGCTTGCTCGCGAATGGGATGTGTCAGTTGACATTAATGCCGCCTGACACACCGCTTTCGCGAGCAAGCCCGCTCCCACAGTAGACCGAGTTGACTTCAACGGCTGCGCCGCCCCTCTGAAACCACCGTGACCGAGTCCTGACGATGAACACAGAATTTCGCAAACCGCTGCCCGGCACTTCGCTGGATTATTTCGACGTTCGCGGGGCCGTGGAGGCCATCCGCCCTGGTGCCTATGACGGCCTGCCGTACACCTCCCGCGTACTGGCGGAGAACCTGGTGCGTCGCTGCGACCCGGCCACGCTGAACGAATCGCTGTTGCAGCTGATCGAGCGCAAGCGTGACCTGGATTTCCCGTGGTTCCCGGCCCGGGTGGTGTGCCATGACATCCTCGGTCAGACCGCCCTGGTGGACCTCGCCGGTCTGCGTGATGCCATCGCCCAGCAGGGCGGCGATCCGGCCCAGGTCAATCCGGTGGTGCCGACCCAACTGATCGTCGACCACTCGTTGGCGGTGGAAAGCGGCGGCTTCGACCCCCAGGCGTTCGCCAAGAACCGCGCCATCGAAGACCGGCGCAACGAAGACCGTTTTCACTTCATCAACTGGACCAAGAAAGCCTTCAAGAACGTCGACGTGATTCCGCCGGGCAACGGGATCATGCACCAGATCAACCTGGAAAAAATGTCCCCGGTGATCCAGCAACGCGACGGCGTGGCGTTCCCCGATACCTGCGTCGGTACCGACAGCCACACCCCCCACGTTGATGCCCTGGGCGTGATCGCCATCGGTGTCGGTGGCCTGGAAGCCGAAAGCGTGATGCTGGGCCGCGCCTCGTGGATGCGCCTGCCGGAGATCATCGGCGTCGAGCTGACCGGCAAGCTGCAAGCGGGCATCACCGCCACCGACATGGTGCTGGCGCTGACCGAGTTTCTGCGCAAGCAAAAAGTCGTTGGTGCCTGGTTGGAATTCTTTGGCGAAGGCGCCCGCGCCCTGACCCTGGGCGACCGCGCGACCATCTCCAACATGGCCCCGGAATATGGCGCTACGGCGGCGATGTTCCATATTGACCAGCAGACTATCGACTACCTGAAGCTCACCGGCCGCGAAGACGCCCAGGTGCACTTGGTGGAAACCTACGCCAGGCAGGTGGGCTTGTGGGCCGACAGCCTGCAAGGCGCGCAATATGAGCGTGGTCTGACGTTCGATCTGTCTTCCGTAGTGCGCAACATGGCCGGCCCGAGCAACCCGCACGCCCGCGTTGCGGTTTCGGATCTGGCCGCCAAGGGGATCTCCGGTCAGTGGGACGAGGTGCCGGGGCAAATGCCCGATGGCGCCGTGATCATCGCTGCCATCACCAGTTGCACCAACACCAGCAACCCGCGCAACGTGATCGCTGCCGGCCTGCTGGCGCGCAATGCCAATCGCCTGGGCCTGACCCGCAAGCCGTGGGTCAAGTCGTCCCTGGCACCGGGTTCGAAAACCGTGGCGCTGTACCTGGACGAAGCCGGCTTGACGCCGGAACTGGAGAAGCTGGGGTTTGGTGTGGTGGCGTTTGCCTGCACCACCTGTAACGGTATGTCTGGCGCGCTGGATCCGGTGATCCAGCAGGAAATCATCGACCGCGACTTGTATGCCACTGCCGTGCTGTCGGGTAACCGCAACTTCGACGGACGCATCCACCCGTACGCCAAGCAGGCGTTTCTCGCCTCGCCGCCATTGGTTGTGGCCTACGCCATTGCCGGGACCATCCGCTTCGACATCGAGAAGGACGTGCTGGGCGTGGTGGATGGCCGGGAGATCCGCCTCAAGGACATCTGGCCGAGTGACGAGGAAATCGAAGCGGTGGTGAAGGCCTCGGTGAAACCGGAGCAGTTCCGCCAGGTGTACATCCCGATGTTCGCCATTCAGGAGGACACAGGGCCGAAAGTCACGCCGCTGTACGACTGGCGCCCGCAAAGCACCTACATTCGTCGCCCTCCGTATTGGGAGGGTGCGCTGGCCGGCGCCCGACCGCTCAAGGGCATGCGTCCATTGGCGGTGCTGCCGGATAACATCACCACGGATCACCTGTCACCGTCCAACGCCATCATGCCGGACAGCGCGGCGGGCGAGTATCTGGCGAAAATGGGCTTGCCGGAAGAGGACTTCAACTCCTACGCCACCCACCGGGGCGACCACCTGACCGCCCAACGTGCCACCTTCGCCAACCCGAAACTGTTCAATGAAATGGTCCAGGAAAACGGCAAGGTCAAGCAGGGCTCGCTGGCGCGGGTCGAGCCGGAAGGCAAGGTCATGCGCATGTGGGAAGCCATCGAAACCTACATGGAACGCAAGCAGCCGCTGATCATCATTGCCGGCGCCGACTACGGCCAGGGCTCGTCCCGTGACTGGGCGGCCAAGGGCGTACGCCTGGCCGGTGTCGAAGCGATTGCCGCCGAAGGCTTCGAGCGCATCCACCGCACCAACCTGGTGGGCATGGGCGTGTTGCCGCTGGAATTCCTGCCTGGCATCAATCGCAAGACCCTGGGCATCGACGGCACTGAAATCTATGACGTGATCGGCGAGCGGACGCCGCGTGCGACGCTGACCCTGGTGATCACGCGCAAGAACGGCGAACGCGTCGAAGTGCCGGTGACCTGCCGCCTCGACACGGCCGAGGAAGTGTCGATCTACGAAGCCGGCGGCGTGTTGCAGCGCTTCGCCCAGGACTTCCTCGAATCGGCGGCCGTTTGAAATCTCGTTTCAGTACTCAGGAGTAGGCGCACCATGGCTCACGCCCCTCAAATCAGAATCCCCGCCACGTATATGCGTGGCGGCACCAGCAAAGGCGTGTTCTTCAGCCAGCAGGACCTGCCCGAAGCCGCCCGTGTCCCTGGGCCGGCGCGGGATGCTTTGTTGCTTCGGGTGATCGGCAGCCCCGATCCGTATGAAAAGCAGATCGACGGCATGGGCGGTGCGACGTCCAGTACCAGCAAGACTGTGATCCTGTCCAAGAGCACCCGGGCCGACCATGACGTCGATTACCTGTTCGGCCAGGTGTCCATCGACAAACCGTTCGTGGATTGGAGCGGTAACTGCGGCAACCTGTCGGCGGCGGTGGGTTCGTTCGCCATCAGCAGCGGCCTGGTGGACGCCAGTCGTATCCCGCAGAACGGCGTGGCCGTGGTGCGGATCTGGCAGGCCAACATTGGCAAGACCATCATCGCCCATGTGCCGATCACCGACGGCGCGGTGCAGGAAACCGGCGATTTCGAACTCGACGGTGTGACCTTTCCGGCGGCTGAAGTGCAATTGGAGTTCATGGAGCCGGCGGCGGACGAGGAGGGTGGAGGCGGTTCGATGTTCCCCACCGGCAACCTGGTGGACGACCTGGAGGTGCCCGGCGTCGGCACGCTCAAGGCGACGCTGATCAACGCGGGAATCCCGACCATCTTCGTCAATGCCCGGGACATCGGCTATACCGGCACCGAATTGCAGGGCGCCATCAATGGCGATCCCAAGGCGCTGGCGATGTTCGAAACCATCCGCGCCCACGGGGCCTTGCGCATGGGGCTGATCAAGCACCTCGACGAAGCCGCCCAGCGCCAGCACACGCCGAAAGTGGCGTTTGTCGCACCGCCGGCGGACTACGTGTCCTCCAGTGGTAAAGCCGTAGCGGCGGGTGATATCGACCTGTTGGTGCGGGCGCTGTCCATGGGCAAGTTGCACCACGCCATGATGGGCACGGCGGCGGTTGCCATCGGCACGGCGGCGGCGATTTCCGGCACTCTGGTGAATCAGGCAGCCGGCGGTACCGAGCGCAACGCCGTACGCTTCGGCCACCCGTCCGGCACCCTGCGCGTCGGTGCCGAGGCCAGCCAGGTCAACGGCGAATGGACCGTGAACAAAGCCATCATGAGCCGCAGTGCGCGGGTGTTGATGGAAGGGTTCGTGCGGGTGCCTGGGGATGTCCTGAACTGAACCTCTGAGTATCCACAATCAAAACCTGTGGGAGCGAGCTTGCTCGCGATAGCGGTGTGTCAGTTGGTGATGATGTTGGATGTGCCGGCTTATCGCGAGCAAGCCCGCTCCCACAGGTGGTGGTGTTTCAGGCGCCGGTCAGTGCGGCGACGACTTGCTTTACGTTGTTCTCCAGTTCAGCCACCGGATCGGCCGCATCGGTGCTCAGCACCAGCAACCGGCTGCCGCTTTCGGTGATGGCGGCTTTCAGTGCATCCGAGGGCTGGCGATGGTGCAGCACCAGCGCAACGTCATGGTCTTTTAAGGTGGCGGTCAATTGCTTGAGAGCCTCAGGTGTCCATTCGGCGTCGGGTCGGGCGTCGGTGCTGATCCCCTCCAGATTGAGTCCGCTGATCAAATAACCGAAATGTTCGCTCAGGCTGACAACGCTCAGGTTGTCGGCCGTGGCGAGTTGCTTTTCGCTGTCGGCGCTGAGCTTGAGCAGGCGTTGCTTGAGCGCCGCCAGATTGGTGTCGATCTTGGGTTTTTCGGTCGGGGCCAGGCGCACCAGGTCGGCGGCGATCACGTCGGCCATCCGCCCCAGGTTATGGCTGGCCATCCACGGTTGGCTCGCCAGGCCGTCGGCCATGCCCGGCTGCACGGCGATGCCGGGCAGAGCACCGTCCACCGGACGGGCGCCGTCGATTTCGACGATGCGGATATTGCTGCGCCGGGCCATGGGATACAGCGGATCGTCCGGCCATAGCGAGCGCAGGCCGATCACGGCGTCGGCATTACTGGCCAGTTTGCTGAGCTCGGGTGCGCCGCGACCGCTGAAATAAGCGCTCTGCCGGGACCCGGGCAAGTTGGCGGGCGCGGCTCGCTCCAGGCTGACGTCGGTGCCCTTGAGGAGTGCTTCGCTCAATCCGTAAGTGACCGGCAACGAGGCCAGCAGGTGTATCGGCCGGGGACTGTCGGCGGCGAAGGACGGGGTGGTGATCAGGCCATACAGGGCCACGGCCACGGTCAGTTGTCGCAATGAAGAAATCATTTATCCAAGGTTCCCTTTAAGGCTGGGGACGACGCCGCGAGCGATGGCGGCCAGGGCGAACGCGATGCCGGCCACCAGGATGATCGCGGCACCGGACGGGATTGGCAGGTCGAAGACAATCGGCGCGAGAATCCCGCATAAGGTGCTGGCGGTCGCAATCAGCACCGAACACCAGAAAAAGCCTTTCAACGACTGGCTGAGCAGACGCGCCGCCGCTGCCGGGATCACCAGCAGGGCTCCCACCAGGATCGCGCCGATGACCTTGACCGCCGCCACGGTGATCAAGGTCACCAGCACCACGAACAGATAATCCAGAGATTTGACCGCCACCCCGCGCACCGCGGCCAGTTGCGGATTGAAACTGGCCAACATGATGCGGTTGTACAGCGGCAACGCCAACGCCATCACCAGCGAACCGACCACCGCCAGTACCAGCAGGTCGTTGCCGTTGACGGTCAGCACCGAGCCGAACAGCACGTTTTCCAGGATATGCACATTGATCTTGCCCGCCAGGATCAGCAGGAGGCTGGCGCCCAGGGCCAGGGACACTGAAAGGAACACGCCGATCAAGGTATCAGGTGCCAGGCCGGTGCGGTTGCGCAAGTAATTGAGCAGGATGCCGAACAGCAGGCAATAGCCGAACAGACTGCCGTAAGGGCCGGTGTAGGGTTCGCCCAGCAGAATGCCGATGGCCACGCCGGTCAACGCAGCATGGCCCACGGCCTCGGAGAAAAATGCGAAGCGCTTGACCACCACCAGTGTGCCGAGGCCGCCCAGCACCGGGCCGATCAATAGTCCGGCGAGCAAGGCATTGACCACGAAACCGTAGGCCAGCGCCTCGGGCAGGTAGCCCGACGAGGCCCAGCCCTGGACCGTCAGACGAAAAGCTTCGTAACTCATCAGGCGGCGCTCCCGTGTGTCCGTGGATGGGTGGAAAACAGCGATAGCAAGCGTTCAGGGGAGAGTGCCTGGCGTGGTGGGCCGTCGAACAATACCCGGCGATTCAACCCGGTGACACGATCCGCCAGGCGTCCGACGGCTTCCAGGTCGTGTTCGATCCACAGCACGGTGATGCCCGCCTGGCGCCAGTCCAGCAGCAACCGCTCGAAAACCTGGATGCCGGCCTCGTCCAGCGCCGACATGGGTTCGTCGAGCACGAGCAGTTGCGGTGCGGGGATAAGCCCCTGGGCCAATAAGACCCGCTGGCGCTCCCCACCGGAGAGCGCGCCCATGCGGCGCTTGCGTTTGTCCTGCATGCCGACTCGTTCCAGTGCCTGGCCGATGGCCTCGGAATAATGCTTGCTCAAGCCGAGAAAAGCGGGCTTGCGCTGACACATCGCCGCCATGAAGTCATACACCGTCATGGGCAGGCCACGGTCGAACTCCAGCGCCTGGGGTACGTAGCCGATAACGCCGGGTTCGCCAGGCCATTGCAGACTCAGGCGTCCCTGATGGGGCATCTGCCCCAGCAACGTCTTGATCAACGAACTCTTGCCACCGCCGTTGGGGCCGACCAGGGCGTGGACGCTGCCGGCCTGTACCTGAAAAGCCACAGTGTCGAGAATGTTCGTGCGGCCCAGATTCAGGCTGACGTCGGCGAATTCGATCAGGGGACCGATGTGTTTCAGGGGGAGTGTTTCCTGGACGGTCATGCGCCGGACTCCTGGATTGCTCGGACCACCGTGTCGAGATTACCCGCCATTTCCTTTTCATACTTCCCGGCACTGTAGTCACCGTAGGAAATGTGCGAGAGGGGGTACAGCTTGACGCCCGATTCACGCTGGATGGTGTCAACGTAGGTCGATGGAAAATCCATCTCCGAGAAGATCACCTTCACGTCCAGTTCCCGCAGTTGATCGATGGTTTTCTTCAACTGACTGGGGCTCGGTTCGATGCCGTGGGCCGGCTCGACCACGGCGGTCACCTCCAGGCCGAACTCACGCAGCAGGTAATCGTAGGCGGCATGGACCGTGGCGACCCGCAGTTCAGCGTTGGGCGCCTGGGTCAGCTTCGCCAGGGCGGCGGCGCGCATCTGCCGCAGGCGCTTGCCGTAGGCTCGGGCGTTCTGGGTGTAGGCCTGGGCGTTGGCAGGGTCGAGCTTGCCCAGCTCCCGGGCGATGTTGTTGACCTGGGCGATGGAGGCACTGATGGACAGGAACGTGTGGGGATTGACCACTTTGCCCGCGCCGCGGGCGGCGGTACCGGTGGCGGCCAGCAACGGAACGTTCTCGTTGGCCTCGATCACCTTCACGTCCGGGGTTTCGCTGGCGGCGATCATGCGGTCGGCGAAGTCATCATGGCCCACGCCATTGAGCACGACCACATCCAGGCCGCTGATGCGCTTGATGTCCTCGGCGCGTGGTTCATAGGCGTGAGGGTTGAAGCCGGCGGGGATCAACGGCACCACCTCGGCCTTGTCACCGACAATATTGGCAACGTAGCTGTAATAAGGATGCAGGGTAATGCCGATGCGCAGGCGCTTGGTCGTTTCGGCGTGAGCAAGAGGGGTAAGCAGGCAGGCCAGCAGACCGGCCAGCAGCAGGCGAAGCAAGGGCCGGCGTTGAGATGCAATGGACATGGGCAAACGGTCTTCTCTCAAAAGGAGGGCAGGGGATCAATGTCGATGCTGGCGGGTGACGCCGGCGTCGAACTGCGCAACGATCTGTTGCCAGCCGGCGGCGGACAACGCGGCGTCGTCCAGCGTGCCTGGCACCGTGACGTCTTCGTTACGAGTGAGCCAGATGTCCGGCGCAGCGTCGGACGCTTCGCTGATACGCATCAGGAACGAACCGGCAACGGTGGGTTGGGCACTCGCACCGAAGTAGGCCCGGTCCTCCACCTGGTGCCAGACATGGCCGCCCCGGCTGACGGAACTGGCGTCCTGGGCAAACGGAGCAAAGCCTTCTTCGGCCAGGGTCTGGGGAGTGGGCAGGGCCTGCTGCTCTTCGCGCAGCAACCGGATCTCGTCCAGCGTCACCCGCAAATCGGCATAGATGCCTTGCTCGGCGGCGCTGAGGTCGCGGCGAGCGTCGAGCTGGTGGGCAGCGAGGTGACTGACGTCCCGCGTTTCCCCGTGCAAGGCCACGACTGAGCCGGCCATCAGGACGATAAACAGGCACAGCAGTAACACGTAGAGGGTTTCATGGCCCGCGCCGGCGGGACGGATGACTTGTGTGGTGGGGTTGTTCATGGGGCCTCGATGTCGGCTTGGTCGATTTCCACCACATGGCCGGGGCCGGCGTCGAAGAGTACATAGAACTCCGCGTCCGGTCTCTTGAAGGTCAGCTTCGAGTCCGCGCCGAGCTTGCCGGGCACCAGGATGGTTTCGTCGTAGCCGATCACGTCCAGGGTCACCCCGGGGGCGCCGCTGCCGTCGGAAAAGCCGCCGGTGCACTGGATCTGCTCGGCATCGATGGCCTTGCATTCGCACATCGGGTTGTGGGCCAGGGCGCCGGTGCTGAACCCGACGCACAGGAGCAGCGCCAGGCTGCGGATGGAGGTGTTGGGGGTCATGGTTGGGCTCCGTGGGTCTTCAGCCAGGCAATGGTGGCCGGAGACGCCTGGCTCAGGGGAATGGAGGCTTGATGCATCGAACCGTCCCAGCCTTCGAGCGTGAGCCACAGTTCGGCGTCGGGCTGGGTTTTCTGCGGCACCGGCAACCAGGCGCCCATGCGATAGGGCGAGCCGAAAAAAATCACTCCAGCGGCTCGCAGGCTGCGGGGCTTGCCGATGCGCAGGTAGGTGGCCTTGACCTGGCTGATACAACGTTGGCAAAGGGCAGCGTTGAATTGCTTCAGGTGCCCGGCCGGGCCATCGGCTCGCGGGGCTTCGTCGCGAAACTCGGCCAGTCGCACGCTCCACGGCCCGACCTGGATTTCGCCGATCTCCCGTTCGCCAAGCCCGGCGTCGCCGCGAAACAATGCCGCTTCCGAGAAGTACTTGGGCATGAAGCCCAAGGGAATCAGCAGCAAGAGCACGTTGAGGTGAAAACGCCACTTTTGCCAGAACAGGCTCAGGCGTGAAGGTGAGGGTGTCGTCACGGTGGACTGGCTCACAGGTTGCCCTCCGGTGATTCAGGGTGGATGGACGGCGGTAGTGACCGGGCGGCTTGAGGCACCCGTGGGGTTTTATGGTTGCGCTTGAAGGCATTGGCAGTGGCCAGGGCCGTGCGTTTGGTCCAGATCAGCAGCCCGCTGAGGACCATCATGCTGAGGATCAAACCGAAGAAGAACCAGAGGAGTTTGACCCACAAGCCACCGAAATCCCCGGTGTGCAAGGGGCGCATGGATTCGGTGACAAATTCCAGCGCCGTGCGGTCCGACAGCAGTCGCGAGGCGGCCACCTCTGCGGTATAGGGATGGATGGTGGCTGTCTGGTACATCAGTGGGTACCAACCGCGCCCGCCGATTTCCAGATGGCTGTAGGCATTACCGGGCAGGCTGATGAAGCTCGCTTCCAACCCTGGTATTTGCTCTCGGGCGATATCTACGGCCCGGTCCAGGCTCAATTGAGGCGGCGGCAGGCCATCGGTCGACAGGGGCACGCTTTCACGGGATACCGCCGGCAGTACCGGAGCACTGGAAATGGAAATGTGGTTATCGCCCAACAAGGCCTGGATCAGAAACCAGGTGCCGGTGATGGAAATGACTGCGATGAACCAGATCGACCAGATACCGCTGAGGCGGTGGAAATCCCCCCAGAAAATCCGCGCACCGTGGCGAAATCGCAAGGTCGGACGGAAGAAGCCTTTCCAGAAGCGCTTGTAGACCACCAATCCGGTCACCAGCGAAGCCAGCAAGGGCAGCCCCAGGAACGAGACCAGATACCAGCCCCAACTGTAACCATTGGTGAACGGCACCAGCCACCATCCATGCAGGGCACGGGTGAACGCCCTGAAGTTGAACACTGGCGCCGAGCCCTGGACGATGCCGGTATAGGGGTTGACATAGACCGTGTCGGGGCGCCCATCGGGGTAGGTCACCTTGACCTCCAGAGCGAAATGCGACTCGTCCGGACGAGCAATGCTGAGCACCTGGGTCTGCGGCTGGGCTTGCCTGATGGCGGTAACGACCTGGTCGTAGCTGAGCCGTTGGGCATCGTCGGAGGGTTTGCTGGCGCGCATATCGGGGTTCACCAGCCAGACGATTTCCTGGCTGACCACCGCCAATGTGCCGGTGACGCAGACGATGAGCACGAAAAACCAGATGGGCAATGCCAGCCAGCTATGGACCAGGAACCAGAGTTTGGAACGGGACTTCTTCGACATGATTGAACGTCTTGATTCGATGAAAGGCTCCGTATTACGGGCTTCGCAATACCGGAAACCATGAAAAGCAGCCCGTGGCTTTTGCCGACGCGGCCTGCTGCATCTAATTAAGACGAACGAGCACGGGAAATCCCGAAGAGAAAGATGAAAGAAAATGTTTCGTATTTACAGAGTGGGCAAAATCCTGTGGGAGCCAAGCCTGCTCGCCATGACCGCGGCGCATTCAACATCACCGGTTCAGGCCGACTGTCGCGAGCAGGGCTCGCTCCCACCTGGAGTCAGCCTTGCTGGAACATCTCTCTGGCCCGCTGTTCGATCTGCTCCTGGGTCAGGTCCTCCTTGTGCGTCGCCAGAAACCACACATGGCCATAGGGATCCCTCAAGGATCCGGTGCGATCGCCGTAAAACTGATCCTTGACCTCGGAGATGACCGTGCCACCGGCGGCAATCGCCTGGGCAAACATACGGTCCACGTCTTCCACATAGAGGTGCAGGCCCACCGAGGGTGATTGGTCCGGGTTGCGCAGGGGGCCCTTATCGCACGGCGTGCCGAGCATGATCGGACTGCCGCCGATCCGCAGTTCGGCATGACCGATGCCTCCGTCAGGCGTGGTCAGGCGCATGACTTCGGTGGCGTTGAAGGCTTTTTTGTAGAAATCGATGGCTTGTGCCGCTTCCTTGATGCCCAGGTAAGGCGTGAGGCTATGGAAGCCTTCGGGGATGGCTTTGACGGCCATGACATGTTCTCCTTGTTCCGTCCGGCGAAGAGAGGCTTCGTCGATTTGCGAACAACCACTATAGGACAGCCATCCGGGACCGACCGGTGCCCCGACGAACGTCTTATCTCGTGTCGAGCAGGTGCGCACCCGGCCCGCGCTTGCCCAGTGCATCGCCCTGGTTTCGCAGCGGGCACGCTTCCATCGACAGGCACCCGCAGCCGATGCAGCCATTGAGCCGGTCCCGCAGTGCCACCAATTGGTTGATGCGTTCGTCCAGGTCGCGGCTCCATTGCTCTGACAGGATCTTCCAGTCGGCGGCCGTTGGGGCACGGTCGTCGGGCAGGGCTCCCAACGCCTGGCCGATTTCCGCCAGGGGAATGCCCAGGCGCTGGGCGACCTTTATCAACGCCACGCGCCGTAACACTTCTCTGGGATAACGTCTTTGGTTGCCCTGGTTGCGAGTGCTTTTGATCAGTCCCTTGGCTTCATAGAAATGCAAGGCGGTGACTGCCACGCCGCTGCGGGCGGCCACCTGGCCAACGGTGAGCGCTTTGTGAACATCGATTCGGGTCATGACGATTCACTGCTTGACCTTGAGTTAACTGGAGGTTTTACCCTGCACGCTTTTGGATCGCAAGATTCGTCTCACACGTATCGAGGAGTCGTCATGCAATTGCCTGGGAACAATCGCAGCTTTACCCAACTGATCGAATTCGACATCGAACCGCAATGGCAGCGGGCCTTGATCGACGCCCTGTCGGACCAGACCGAGCGCCTGGCCCGGGATCACCAGGGTTTCCTGAGTGCCAGTATCCAGGCCAGCGAGGACGGCAGGCGTGTGCTCAATTACTTGCAATGGCGAACCCGAGAAGCGGGCGAAGCGGCGTTTCAGTGTTTTGAAAGGGGCGAACAGGATTTCTGGCGATTGGTCCAGGCACATCGGGTCCGAACCGTGACGTTTGGTTCGTTCCATGTAGTGCGTAACATCGAGCGCAGCCTGGATAATGCGTTGAATTGTCAGCTGGTCGATTAAGCGCAACGGCCGATGCGAAGGGGCAATACCCACTATTGAAAGCGTTGATTTCTGCCGTACGGGACCGACGGGTAGCCTTTGTTCATCGCCACAGAACACCGGATACCCATCATGAATCGCATCGTTGCTGTTTTGCTGCTGTCGGTCACCGCCGTATTGAGTGGATGCACCACATCATCGCCTGAGCTGCGTCCCTACACCGCCGAGGAAACCCGCGAACTGGCCCTTGAGGCTCTGAATCGCCGGGGGCTGTCGTTCGATGAATACCATGCGAAGAAAGCCGAACTGCTCGGCCCGTCGCAGAAAAATTCGGGCTTCGACGATCGTGGCGAGATGAGCGCGGAGCAGACCGTACAGAAACTGCCGGGCCGGGCCAGCTGAGAGACTGTACCGCCTGAAGTTTTACCCAACTGTCCATGGGTTTGCAGCGGGACGTGGGGTAGGGTCTTCCCCTGACCACCCGACGGACTCAATGTCATGACCCTTTCGCTTGATTTGCTGCTGGGCTTCGCCCTGTTTGCCCTTGTGACTTCGATCACGCCTGGGCCCAACAACACCATGTTGCTGGCTTCGGGGGTCAATTTCGGGTTCAACCGAACCATCCCGCATATGCTGGGCATCACCTGCGGTTTCTTTTCCCTGGTGCTGGCGGTAGGTCTGGGCCTTGGCGCGATGTTCCAGACATATCCGCTGCTCTACACGATATTGCGCTATGCCGGCGCGGCGTACCTGCTGTACCTGGCGTGGAAGATCGCCCACTCCGGTCCGGTCTCGGACAGCCGGGCAGGGAATCAGGCGCCGATCAGCTATTGGGGCGCGGCGGCATTCCAATGGGTCAACCCCAAGGCCTGGATCATGGCCATCGGAGCCATCAGCACCTATACGCCGCTCCAGGGCTACTTTTTCAATGTTGTGGTAATCGCCGCCGTGTTTGCCTTGATCAACCTGCCCAGTGTGAGCGTGTGGGTGATATGCGGCAGCCTGTTGCGCAACCTGTTGCGTGATCGTCGCTGGCTGCGCCTGTTCAACTGGGGCATGGCGTTGCTGCTGGTTGCCTCGCTGTACCCGTTGTTGCTCGAAAGCATCGGTTGAGGGCTGAGCTTGAGCCGGATGCCTGCTAAGCTCGCTGTTCAGGAGCGTTCCTACGCACTTTTAAACGAAGTCTCACTTCTTTAAGGTCTTCGATCGGGTATAGCTAGTCTCGAACCCAACGAGGGCGCCCGGTCCCGGAACAGGCTCTGCGAGTTTCCCATGAATAAACGTCCTTTATATTTCGATTATGCTGCCACCACACCGGTGGACGAACGGGTCATCCAGGTCATGGTTGAATGCCTGGGCTTCGACGGCAACTTCGGCAACCCGGCTTCCAGCTCCCATGCTTTCGGCCAGCAGGCCCGCCGCTCGGTGGAGCATGCGCGCCGGCAGGTGGCGCAATTGGTCGGGGCGCAGTCGGAGCAGATTGTATGGACTTCCGGCGCCACCGAGTCCAACAACCTGGCCCTCAAGGGCGTGGCCCAGGCGCGCGGTGCGTCCCCAGGGCATGTCATCACCAGTTTGATCGAGCACAAGGCGGTGCTGGACACAGTCCGACAACTCGAAGAAAGCGGCGTAGCGGTGACCCGGCTGGCGCCGGACGCCGATGGTCTGATCGATCCGCAAGCGGTGCGCGAGGCATTGCGCGAAGACACGTTCCTGGTATCGCTGATGCTGGTGAACAACGAACTGGGCACACTCACTGACGTCGCCGCCATCGGTGAGGTCGTGCGTGGGCACGGCGCACTGTTTCATGTGGATGCGGCCCAGGGAGCCGGCAAGGTAAGAATCGACCTTGGCCGGTGGCCGGTGGATCTGATGTCGTTTTCCGCCCACAAGGTCTATGGCCCCAAAGGGATCGGTGCGCTCTACGTCGGCGAGCGCGCCCGGCCGCGTCTGGCGGCGCAGATCCATGGCGGCGGACACGAGGGCGGCCTTCGTTCCGGCACGCTTGCCACCCACCAGATCGCAGCCATGGGGGCGGCCTTCGAACTGGCGGCTCAGGCATTCGACGATGAGCTCGACAAAATCGTCCGATTGCGCAATCGTTTGCTCGAACCGCTGCTTGCCCGTCCTGGCGTGCGGGTCAACGGCAGCTCGGCCCAGCGCATCCCGCACACGCTGAGCCTGACGTTTGATGAAGGGGAGTTCAACTCGGCTGCGTTGGGCACTTCGCTTGCATTTTCCGCCACGTCTGCCTGCAATTCGGCAAACAACACGCCGTCCCATGTGCTGCTGGCCCTGGGGCACGATGCACGTGCGGCCGGGCGGACCATTCGCTTGAGCCTGGGACGCTTCACCCGTGAGCAGGACATCGACGAAGCCGTGCAGTTGATCGAGGCAGCCTGCGCCGCCGCGCCTGCATTCTGGGCCACCACCTCATAAGCCGGACGTCCGGCACCGAACAATAATGATGAACAGGAGAAACGATGAGTACCGAGCCTTTGACCCATGGACTGGTTCCCCAGCGCCTGGCCCGAATCCGTGAATTGATGAGCCGCGAAGGCATCCATGCGTTACTGGTGCCGTCGGCCGATCCGCATCTGTCGGAATACCTGCCTGGCTATTGGCAAGGTCGGCAATGGCTGTCGGGATTCCACGGTTCGGTCGGCACCTTGATCGTGACGGGGGATTTCGCCGGGGTCTGGGCCGACAGTCGTTACTGGGAACAGGCTACCCATGAGCTCGAGGGCAGTGGGATCGAACTGGTCAAGCTCATTCCAGGCCAGCCCGGTCCCTTGGACTGGCTTGCGGAACAAACCCCTGAAGGAGCGGTGGTGGCGGTCGATGGTGCGGTCATGGCCGTGGCGTCGGCTCGAACGCTGGGCAGTAAACTTCAAGAACGTGGTGCACGGTTGCGTACAGACATCGACCTGCTCGACGAAGTCTGGACCGCCCGCCCATGCTTGCCCAGCCAGCCGGTCTACGCGCACTTGCCACCTCAGGCGACCGTCAGCCGGATCGAGAAGCTCGCCAAATTACGTGAATCCCTCAAGGAGCGTGGCGCCGACTGGCATTTCATCGCTACCCTGGACGATATCGCCTGGCTGTTCAACCTGCGTGGCGCCGATGTGTCGTTCAACCCTGTGTTCGTCTCCTTTGCCTTGATCAGCCAGCAGCAGGCGACCTTGTTCGTGGCGCTGGACAAGGTTGACGGCGCATTGCGCGCGACGCTCGAACAAGAGGGCGTCTCCCTGCGGGACTACAGCGAAGCGGGAAGCGGGCTGCGGGAGGTTCCAGGCGGCGCGAGCCTGCTGGTCGATCCGGCCCGCGTCACGGTCGGCTTACTGGACAACCTGCACAATGACGTGAAGTTGGTGGAAGGGCTCAACCCCACGACGCTGGCCAAGTCTCGCAAAAGTCCGGCCGACGCCGAGCACATCCGTCGGGCCATGGAGCAGGATGGCGCGGCGCTCTGTGAATTTTTCGCCTGGCTGGAAGGTGCCTGGGGCCGTGAACGCATTACCGAACTGACCATCGATGAACGCCTGACGGCGGCACGCAAACGACGTCCGGATTTCGTTTCCCTGAGTTTCAATACCATCGCCGCGTTCAACGCCAATGGCGCAATGCCGCACTATCACGCCACGGAAGAAGCCCATGCGGTCATCGAAGGCGATGGCTTGTTGTTGATCGATTCAGGTGGCCAATACCTTGGCGGCACCACCGATATCACTCGCATGGTACCGGTCGGAACGCCCAACGCTGAGCAGAAACGTGACTGCACCCGTGTACTCAAGGGGGTCATTGCGTTATCCAGGGCCCGATTCCCCCGGGGCATTCTGTCGCCGCTGCTGGATGCCATCGCACGGGCACCGATCTGGGCGGAGCACGTGGATTACGGTCACGGTACCGGTCACGGTGTCGGTTATTTCCTGAACGTCCATGAAGGTCCGCAGGTCATTGCCTACCAGGCGGCTCCCACTCCGCAAACAGCCATGCAGCCGGGCATGATCACGTCGATCGAGCCGGGAACCTATCGTCCGGGACGCTGGGGTGTTCGTATCGAGAACCTGGTATTGAATCGTGAAGCAGGCAGCAGCGAGTTTGGCGAATTCCTTGAATTCGAAACCCTGACCTTGTGCCCGATAGACACGCGCTGCCTGGAACCATCGTTGCTGACCCAGGATGAAAAGGAATGGCTCAATGCCTATCACGCCGAGGTTCAGCGTCGCCTGAGCCCGTTGCTGGAAGGTGATGCGTTGCAATGGTTGAACACACGAACGATGGCGATCTGACGTCTGGATCAGTTGAGGGCTTCACGGACGAAGTCCAACCGATCCTGGCCGAAGAACAACTCGTCTCCGACGAACATGCTGGGGGCGCCGAATACGCCCCTTGCGATGGCCTCTTCGGTGGTTGTCTTGAGGGCTTCCTTGATTGGCTCGTCTGCGGTCAACGCCAGCACGTATCGAGGGTCGAAACCGCTTTCATCCAGGACGGCTGCCACAGTCGCCGGATCGCTGAGGTTACGGGCGTCGACCCACAGGGCATGAAACAGGCAGTCGATGAACGCTTCGAACCGTTCTGGATGACGCAATTGCATGCCGGTTATGGCACGCATCAATGAAAGTGTGTTGATCGGGAAGTACGGATTGAGCCTGAATTCGACGCCGTAACGCTTGGCGAAGCGATCCAGGTCCTTGGCCATGTGGGCGCCTTTGGCCGGCACGGTTACCGGCGATGCGTTGCCCGTTGCCTTGAAAACACCCCCCAGCAGCATGGGGCGATAGATCAGCACGCTGTTGGCATCCGCGCAGAGGATGGGTAGCTGGGTATAGGCCAGATAAGTCGCCGGGCTGCCGATATCAAAGAAGAACTCCACCGATTTGCTCATGGTCACTGCTCTCTTGTTGTTATCGAGGGATAGCTTTACCAGCGTTCATTCCAGGGACGCAGGTCCAACTCGAAGGTCCAGGCATCGCGCGGTTGGGTGTGCAGGTACCAATAGTTCTCGGCGATGTGTTCAGGGTCGAGGATGCCGTCTTGATCCTTGGTTGCATACTTTTGCGGGAAGTTATCGCGGATGAAGTCGGTGTCGATGGCGCCGTCCACCACCACATGAGCTACATGGATATTCATGGGCCCCAACTCACGGGCCATGCTCTGGGCCAATGCACGGATGCCGTGTTTGGCACCTGCGAAGGCAGCGAATCCCGAAGCTCCCCGTAGACCCGCTGTCGCTCCGGTGAACAGAATGGTTCCTCGCTGGCGCTTGACCATGCGTTTGGCCACTTCCCGGGCATTGAGGAAACCGGAGAAACAAGCCATCTCCCAGATCTTGAAATATTTACGGGCGGTCTCTTCAAGAATGCTGCAGGGCACGTTGGCGCCGATGTTGAATACAAACGCTTCGATGGGGCCGATCTGGCTTTCGATCTGTTCTACCAGGGCGATCACATCGTCTTCCTTGCGCGCATCACAGGCAAAGCCGTGGGCTTCGCCGCCCTGGTCGCGTATCGCCTCGACCAATGGTGCGAGCTTGTCGGCGCTACGGCGGGTGACGCAGGCTACAAATCCCTGCTTCGCGAAACGCTTGGCTATCGCGCCGCCCGTAGCATCTCCCGCGCCAACAACCAGTACGACCTTCTTGTTATCCATGATCAGCCTCATTGGTAAACGATCGTTAGCTGAACGGACGTTATGCTAAGGTCGGGTGTGCGTCAAGGTGAGCGATCAGGGGCAGGATTTATGCGTTATTCAGCCAGTCACAAGATGGAAACCCGCGAAAAACTATTGGCCAGCAGTGCCGTCTCCGCCAAGAAATCCGGATTTTCAGCGGTGGGCGTCGATGGCCTGATGAAAGCGATCGGGTTGAGCGGCGGGGCGTTCTACAGTCATTTTTCCTCAAAGGATGAGCTTTTCAAGGTCATCGTCGAGCGGGAGTTGACCCGGAGTCTGGAGCGCCTGAGCGGCGATCATGTCCTGGATTCGGCGAGATTGGAGCGTTGTCTCCAGCAGTACCTGAGCATGGACCATGTCCGGCAACCTGAAATCGGGTGCGTGCTGCCGGTGCTTGGCGCTGAGATCGCTCGTTCGGATGTACAGGTGCGGGAGACGGCGCAAACGTGGATCTGTCGTTTGCATGAGGGCTGGGCGCGGATACTGGGAAGTGACAGTCTGGCCTGGGCGATTCTGTCGCAATGCGTTGGCGCGCTGGTCGTTGCGCGCATGTTGGTCGCGCCGGAGATTCAGCGTAATGTCCTTCAAGCCAGCCAGGAAGAGATCGGCCGGCGAATGGCAGAGCAACGGATCGATTGAAAACCGCTGTCTATTTGCAGATGACGATCATGCTGCGGCTGGTATAGCCGGCAGGGTTGAGGCCGAAAGGATAATCCCCCGGCTCTTCGACCGCATCGCCCGACTTGGCGATGATTTTGTAATTCTTGGGGGCGCATGAGTTTGCGGCGCTGGCGAAGCACTGCTCCCAGGACGAGGACAGGCCGGAGCAGTTGATGTGCAAGCCTTTTTTGCCGCGTTTGACTTCACTCTTGGTGGTCGCCGCACACCCTGCAATTGCAAGTATGGCGATCAATATCAAAATTCGTTTCATTCCCGTCCTTATGCCGTCGTGCATCTGCTGTCCACGTACGGCTGTGTTCGCTTGCGCTTGAAGCGTTCATGACGTCCTGTATGAAAAAATCCATGACTGACATTGGGTTACATGCCTAAACATGGCCCAAATGCGCGGCAAATACCAGACTTTCGTGAAATCCTGCTTCAATCCGCCGCGACGACGGGCTTTACCGTGTTGTTCATGGTCAGCGTTGCGCCAACTGATGCGAGAATAATGCAGGCAATGGCGGCCCATTGAGGGAATGACAGGTACTCCTGGAGAAATATGAATCCCGACAAGGCCGCTACGGCGGGCTCAATGCTCATCAATGTGCCAAAGGTGCGGGCCGGCAGGCGAGTCAGGGCTATCATTTCGAGGGTGTAGGGCAGGGCCGTGGATAGAATGGCAACGCCGATGGCGACTGGAATCAGGCTGGGTGTCAACAGTGCGGTCCCCGCATGGACGATGCCGAAGGGGGCCACGAACAGTGCGGCGATCACTACGCCCAATGCGGCTGTCTGTACGCCGTGGTCTGCACCAGCCTTTTGACCGAACAGGATATAAAGTGCCCAGCAGACACCTGCCCCCAACGCATAACCGGCCCCGACCAGGTCGAAACCCGTGCTGGTGGCTCCGGTAGGTATCAGCAGGAACAGGCCAATCACTGCCAAGGCAATCCAGAGAAAGTCGATTGCCCGTCGTGAGGTATAGATCGCCACCGCCAGGGGGCCGGTAAACTCCAATGCCACGGCGATGCCCAGGGGCGTCGTGCGGACCGACATATAAAAGAGAAAATTCATGCCGCCCAGTGCCATCCCATAAACGATCACGGTACGCAGGGATTGGGCCGTGAGCTTGGCGCGCCACGGGCGTAACAGCAATAGCATGATGATGCTGGCAAAAATAAGCCGAAGGGTCGTAGTGCCTTGGGCGCCTATTACCGGAAACATGCTTTTTGCGAGAGAGGCTCCGGACTGGATGGATGCCATGGCGATAAGTAGCAGTGCAACCGGGTAAACGGTGGATGCCAGGCTGCGATGTGGGGAAGTCATTGAAAAGCGTCGTCCAGCTAACGTAGGGAATGGGTTGAGCAATATATTGCGCATTTGTTGTTTCCACGTCTATATACGCAGTGGTTTTGTCCAGTGATCGTCGTAAACGGATAGAAAAGTAAAATTAAGGGTTGACGGCAGATTCTGAGTCTCTATAATTCGCCCCACTTCCGGCGCAGTCGAAACGAAAAACTCCTTGAAATTCAACGAGTTAAGTAGGTTTCGGCGGAGCAGGGCTTCAGATCATCGAAGCACGGAAGGAGTCGCTAGAGCGGTTTCTTGGCTCAGTCGACGGTTCGATCTTCTCGGTCGAAAGCGGCAAAAAAGAGGTGTTGACAGCAGCGACTAACGCTGTAGAATTCGCCTCCCGCTAACGAGAGATCGAAAGCGCAAGTGGT